>JAQTNJ010000210.1 GCA_028713955.1 Syntrophorhabdaceae bacterium | reverse complement strand
CAGGGATCATCCGGAGAGAGAGGGTTTCTGTTTCTTCGATCAGGCGTTCGAATGCGCTATGGATCTCCGTTGCCTTTTGCGATACATCATTCAGCGTATCATACATCCTCTGTAAATTTTCACGGGCCGTTTTGCAATACTCGTTGATTTTTTGCTCATTCTTCCTGCACTCATCGATCAGTTCCCTATGTAGCTCAAGCTCTTCCGGCGTAAGATTTTTTGCCCTTATCAGGTCCTCAATGGTCTTTATACTGTCCATCCCTGTTATCCTCCATCTTAGATTGTTATCAGAAGATATTTTTATTGTAACGATCTTCATGGAAAAATGCAACAATGCAATATATTTTTCCATGAAGGGTATGTCATTGACTTACCAGCCGACAATACGCATATTTATAGAGATTGACCAGAACCTCTATCTCGCGGCAGAGATCCTGGGTCTCGGCGCCTGCGCGATCGGCGCTTTCTACGGCGATGAGGCAAACAAAATTCTATCCCTGGACGGCATAGAGGAGACTGTTATCTATATGGCTGCTGTCAGCCGGCCGGCAGAGGTAAAATAACCAATAAGGGAGACAATTATGTACGAACAGGGAGTAATCAGACCGCCAAGTGAGGCTTCAAGCCTGCTGGTAAGGGTTACAAGGAATTGTCCATGGAATCAATGCATCTTTTGTCCTGCCTACAAAGGGACAACCTTTTCCAGGAGGACCGTGGAAGAGGTAAAAAAAGATATAGATAATATGGCAGTAGAATATAGTGGGTATGCCAATATGATAAAATCGGCATTTTTGCAGGATGCCGACAGCCTGGTTTTGAAAACAGCAGACCTCCTTGAAATCCTTACATATCTGAAAGAGAAATTTCCCGCCCTCGACAGGGTTACATCCTACGCGCGCTCAACAACACTGAAGAGGAAAAGCGTTGAAGACCTGAAGCAATTAAAAGATGCCGGGCTTACACGTATTCATGTCGGGATGGAAAGCGGCTCAGAAAAGGTTTTAAAGATGATTAAAAAGGGGATCACCCCGGAAGATATTGTCGCCGGCGGCCAGAACGTGGTCAAGGCGGGCATATCCCTGTCAGAATACATCATGCCCGGGGTCGGCGGGAAGACGCTCAGTGAGGAACATGCCAAAGAGACCGCGCGGCTTTTAAACCTTGTAGAACCGGATTTTATCAGGGTAAGGACCTTCGCAATGCATCCCATGTCGCCGATGCAGGCACTTGTTAAGGATGGGTCCTTCGTGCCGATGACAGACGAAGAGATCGTTGCGGAGATCAGGCTCCTTGTATTTAGTCTCAACGAGATACACAGTTATTTTTCCTGCGCTGACTTCAGCCTGAACCTGCTCATGCACGTCGACGGCCGCCTTGACGAAAAGAAAGGATATATGCTGAATGAGCTCGATAAATTCCTGTCGCTCACGAAAGAACAAAAGCAGGTCTATTCGTTGCTGCGCCGTTCATCCTACATGCAATACCCGATCGATGCCGTTTACAATGATGAGCTGATGAAACAGGTACTGCCTGAGATCGAAAAACTGGAGAAAAAGGGCAAAGATGGTTTCAATGAATACATCAAAACACTCATGTCCTACCAACTGCCTCAGCCGCAGACGGATGAGTGGAAATGAAAACTACCGACTAATCGTATATCGTAGTTCGTATATCGCAAATTCAATGATGGCATATACCCCTACTGTAGGCACCACATGCCCGTACCTCCTCTTTATAGTATGGGCTTAACTGATTGTCTCATCAAGGGGTGCAGTCCACGATATACGATATACGAAATACAATATACTACGGGTTTTGAGCTATAAGCTGGTTCACAAGTTGTGACGGTTTCACCAATACGAGCCTCATTGAGCAGCACCCGGGGTGCTTCGACAGTTCATGCCTCTTGCCGTTAAATCTCGCCATGAGGTCGTCATCGATGGTGATCAAAAAATCAACATCATGTTCTATACAATGAATAATATGGGGAATCTCACGTTCATGGCGATTGCCGCCGTATTTTTTTATGACTGCTTCAACAACAAAATCGATATGCTCAGGACTCATGGGGAGTTTGGGACAGCTTTTTTTGCTGAAACCTACAACCCTGTTCAGCAATCCCAGGAGGCAGCGATTTTGCTCACCGTCCTTCCCTTCAAAAACAGGCTTGATAGAACGTTGGAGGAGCTCTGATTCAAGGATCTTCCAGTTCAGGCCATATTCAATACGCCTCAGGTCGCGCCATCTATCCTCTCCATACCAGTCCTGGAAATGTTTTGCGCAGTTTCGCAGTATCTCAACATCACCTTTGTCCCGGTGAAACGGGACAGTATCGTTACCCCTTTTACACAGGACTTCATCACGGATAAAAGAAAACAACGTATCTTCAGCGCTCTGTGTTCCTTCACGTTCCCGGCTGAGCACCTCAAGCTGATCAAAGAGCTCAACAACCTGCTTCCATTTTTCTGTCAGGCGCCTGTCCGCCCTATTCCATGTTTCAAAGGCCTCGATATCCTCAGTGATCATATATGTGTCGGTAATACAGCATCCCTCAATATTAAAGGCAATGACCATATCCATCTCCATTGCCTCTCCCGCGGTAACAAGCCTCAGGCGATCCTTTTTATAGTATTCCCAGATGACCCGCATGGCCTCCTGTTCAAGGCCGGCCGTAGTATTTTCCGCTCCGGTCTTCGCGAGAAGACTCAGGATATGGTACCCGACATAGGCTGTTAAGCGGCTTTGATTCCCCATATATCACCTGTCACAACATGGATGGTTTGGGAAAAACATGGTATCAATCCATTATAGCAAAAAGATGAAAAGATTTTACACAAATTTCCTGTAAAATCTTTTCGCATTGCATTACATGAAGTTTGGTTATATCTTATAGAATCTTTTTGCGGAATGGGTGTGGATAAAATTGAAAAGGAGATTTATATTAATGTTAAAATGTCCTGCTTTTGCTGATACTGTTCAGCAGGGTATGGCAACATATATAGCGATATACAGGGAGTAAAAGATGGCAGCAAAAAAGGATTATTACGAGACACTCGGTGTTGCAAAGGGAGCAACGGAAGAGGAAATGAAAAAGGCGTACAGAAAACTTGCTCTCAAATACCATCCTGATAGAAATCCGGGCAACAAGGAATTTGAAGAGAAGTTTAAGGTCATCAACGAAGCCTATGCGGTCCTCAGTGATCCGGAAAAAAGAAAGCAATACGACACCTTTGGTATGGGGGGCTTCCAGCAGAGGTACTCCGAGGAAGACATCTTCAGTGGTTTTAATGTGGGCGATCTTTTCAAAGACCTTGGATTTGGCGGCGGCGACATATTCAGCATGATCTTCGGAAGGCAGGCGGGGCGGGGCGGCGGCAGGCAAAGGGCTCAGAACCGGGATTTTGGAGACTACATAACCAGGGAACAACAGCCCGAGCATGGTCTGGATCTCAATTACGAACTTGAGATCCCTTTTATGGACGCTATACGGGGTGGCGAAAAGAGGGTATCCTTTACAACACACATCGGGACTGAAGATCTCAACGTTAAGATACCCCGGGGGATCACAACGGGGAAGAGGTTGAGACTTCAGAGCAAAGGCAACAGGGACCCCAGAACGGGCAGACGTGGTGACCTTTACCTGACCATCAAGGTTGCTGAACATCCTTTTTTCAGAAGGGTCGGGAACGACCTCTACGTTACAAAAGAGATCAAGCTGACCGATGTCCTTCTCGGAACAACCGTTGAGATCGCTTCTATCGATGGGCCAAAACGTGTTAAAATCCCGCCGGGCCATTTGAAGGTACGGTTGCGGGGCCTTGGAGTGCCGGATATAGAGAAAGGCGGCAGCGGCGATCTCTATGTTGAGGTAAAAATGGATATTCCCGGGAAACTCACCGAAATACAGAAACAACTCATCGAAACGTTGAAGAAAGAGGGCCTTTAATGCTTCCGCGAAGACACATCCTTGATATCTGGGAACTTATCAAAGACAAGGATGATCATATGTCTATGGCGACGATCAGCCTCGCTATAGATGCCGTGAAACACATAAATCGTGAGCCGAAAAAGGACCATTTTGTGGAAGCCCTGGAGCTCAATGAGTTCATCTGCTACATGTTCCCCGGGGAAAGACCCAAAAACAGGGCATTGCTGTTCCATATTGTCTCCGATCTTCTGGGGCTTTTAATATACGGGGTACCAAAAACACGGAAGTACACTATCAATAATATAGAAACAATAAATTACTCATTGAGAAATATGACGGTCTACCCGATCATTGAAGTCTGGAATACCATGAAATCCAAAGTTTATAAGAAAAAACACGGGGGCGAGAGTATTATCGAAGGTTTTATCAAAAAGATACGGATCGAAATGGATACCATAAACCGGTATCCTTTTGTGGAAGAGATATTTGAGGCATCAAAAGACCGCATCAAGGAATGGATCCCGTCTCTCGCAAGCTACTACGATAAGAGCAAAAAGGTCGTTCAAAGCACTTATGATGAATGGTGGTCGCTCTGGCTCCCCGGGGATGACCAGGAAAAGATCCTCGCCGCAATGATAGACAGGCTTTCCCAGCAGGCAGAGCGGGACTTCGAGACAACGATCGATAAGGAAAAGATATTCGCCTCCATTATGACCGATGCCGCCGGCAACAAACAGGAAAATGAGCAATTTTCCAGATGGTACAGGGAAGGTGTCGACCTTCTTTTAAAAATTTAGCCTTCCGGTATTGACAAAAAGTCCTTAGTATCCTTATATTTTATTTAGCAATCGTTTTTCACAATTGCTAAAATACTATTTTTGCGAAAGGAGCGTGATACGATGAAGATCAAACCATTATACGACAGGATCCTTGTGAAGAGAATCGAAGAGGAGGAAAAGACGAAGGGAGGTATCATTATTCCTGATGCTGCAAAGGAAAAACCGCAGGAAGGCGTGGTCGTTGCGGTAGGCGACGGCAAAATCCTCGATAACGGGCAAAAGGCGGCATTACAGGTGAAGGCTGGCGACAAGATACTGTTTGGCAAGTATTCTGGCACAGAGATTAAGATTGATGGTGAGGAACACCTTATCCTCAGAGAAGATGATGTTTTTGCCATCTTGAACGATTAAAAGAAGGAGGAAGAAAGAATGGCTAAAGAGATAAAGTACGATCAGAATGTACGGGAGGCGCTTTTAAAGGGCGTCAACGCACTGGCGGATGCCGTAAAGGTGACCCTCGGCCCTAAGGGGCGTAATGTCATCCTGGAAAAATCATTCGGCTCACCGACAGTAACAAAGGACGGGGTTACCGTTGCCAAGGAGATCGAGCTTGAGGACAGGTTCGAGAATATGGGAGCCCAGATGGTAAAAGAAGTGGCAAGCAAGACAAGCGATGTCGCCGGTGACGGAACAACCACGGCAACTGTCCTTGCGCAGGCCATCTACAGAGAAGGCGCAAAACTCGTT
>JAQTNJ010000209.1 GCA_028713955.1 Syntrophorhabdaceae bacterium | reverse complement strand
TTTTCAGCCTGAAAGAAGAGGATGAGCTTTACAATCTTTACGGATCAAAGAAGGATGAATTTTTTTCTTTCATGGCCGGGAGAAGGTACGACAACGCCCTTGCAATTCTCGTAAGTTTCAAGGAGACTATCGACAATTTCTTCGACAAGGTCTTTGTCATGGATAAGGACGAGTCAATCAGGAATAACCGGCTGGCTCTCCTTAAGTCAATAAAGGATATGTTTTTAACATTTGCAGATTTTTCCAAAATCCGGGTGGAATGAGGAGGAGAACATGGAAAAGACAAAATATGTATACTTCTTTGGCGGTAAAAAGGCGGAAGGCAGCGCTGGTTTAAAGAACCTGCTCGGCGGCAAGGGCTCGGGGCTTGCAGACATGGTGAACCTCGGCATCCCGGTCCCACCGGGATTTACCATCACAACAGAGGTATGTACCGAGTTCTACAAGAACAATAGGAAATTCCCTGCAGGTCTGAAGGCAGAGGTCCTCGAAAGCATGAAAAAGGTCGAAGCCATCATGGGCGCGAGGTTCGGTGACCCTGCAAATCCCCTTCTCTTCTCAGTCCGCTCCGGCGCGCGGGTAAGCATGCCCGGCATGATGGACACGGTCCTCAACCTCGGCCTCAACGAAAAAACCGTAGAGGGTCTTGTGAAGCTGACAAAAAACGAACGGTTCGCGTATGACTGCTACCGGCGTTTCGTCCAGATGTACGGTGATGTTGTCCTTGGATTAAAACCGGTAAACAAGGAGGAACAGGACCCCTTTGAAGTGATCATCGAGGAAAAGAAAAAGGAAAGGAAGATCAAATTCGACACAGAGCTAACGGTCAATGACCTTCAGGACCTCGTTAAACGTTTTAAGGCGGCGATCAAAAAAAGACTGGGCGTCACATTCCCCGAAGACCCTTACGAACAGTTGTGGGGTTCGATCGGCGCCGTCTTCCAGTCATGGAATAACGACAGGGCCATCGCGTACCGCGAGCTGAACAACATCCCCGGGGATTGGGGCACAGCGGTCAACGTCCAGTGTATGGTATTCGGGAACATGGGCGAGGATTGCGGAACAGGTGTCGCCTTCACGAGAAACCCCGCAACAGGGGAAAACGCGTTTTATGGTGAATACCTCCTCAACGCCCAGGGCGAGGATGTCGTGGCAGGGATCAGAACACCGCTGCCGATTAATAAAAGGCAGAAGACAGACAAATCGGTCAGGTCCCTTGAAGAGGTCTGGCCCAATATCTACGACGAGATAATCAGGATCAGGGGAACCCTGGAAAAGAACTACAGGGACATGCAGGACGTTGAATTTACCATACAGAATAAGAAGCTCTGGATGCTCCAGACGAGGAACGGCAAGAGGACGGCCTTTGCGGCCTTCAAGATCGCCGTCGACATGGTGAAGGAAGGCCTCATCAGCAAGGAAGATGCCCTGATGAGGATTGAACCGGAACAGCTCAACCAGCTTTTACGACCCATCTTCGACCCGAAGGAAAAAGACAAATCGATCAAGGCAGGCAACCTGATGACCAGGGGGCTCAATGCCGGTCCCGGCGCCGCGACAGGGAAGGTAGTCTACAACGCGGAGGACGCGGAAAGCTGGGCCGGCCGCGGTGAAAAGGTGATCCTCGTAAGGATTGAGACATCGCCGGAAGATATCCGGGGCATGAACGCGGCACAGGGCATCCTCACATCGAGGGGCGGCATGACGAGCCATGCGGCGCTCGTCGCACGGCAGATGGGAAAGGTCTGCGTGGCAGGATGCGGTGACCTCGACATTGACTATAAAAAGAAGACGATCAAGGTAAAGGGTAAAACGATCAAAGAAGGCGGGTATATCTCCATTGACGGGACCACCGGTGAGGTCTTCGCAGGGGAGATGAAAACGATACCCTCGGAGATCCTGAGGGTCCTCATCGACAAGACCCTGAAACCTGAAAAATCAGAGATCTACAAGGATTTTGCCCTTCTCATGAAGTGGGCAGACGAGTTCCGGAGGCTCGGGATCAGGACAAACGCCGACCAGCCGGGCCAGGCCGCTGTCGCGGTCGGATTCGGGGCAGAGGGAATAGGTCTCTGCAGGACAGAGCACATGTTCTTTGAAGGCAACAGGATCGACGCGGTCCGCGAGATGATCGTCGCCGATGACCTTGCCGGCAGGGTGAAGGCGCTGAAAAAGCTCCTCCCCATGCAGAAGAAGGACTTCGCGGGCATCTTCAAGGTAATGCGCGGACTTCCCGTGACGATCCGCACCCTCGATCCGCCTTTGCACGAATTCCTTCCGCACACAGAAAAAGAGATGAAGGACCTGGCGAAGAAGATGGGCATCCCTTACGAAAAGGTCCTCGCCAAGGTTGAAAGCCTCCACGAGGCAAACCCGATGCTGGGCCACAGAGGCTGCAGGCTCGGGATCGTCTATCCTGAAATTACAGAGATGCAGGCTCGGGCTATCTTTGAGGCTGCCTGCGAGGTCAAAAAGAAAGGCATCATTGTAAAACCGGAGGTAATGATACCGCTCGTCGGCACCATCACTGAACTTGCCCTTCAGAAAGCGGTCGTGGAAAAGGCGGCAAAAGAGGTCCTTGCAAAACACAAGGTCTCGATCGACTACAAGATCGGTACAATGATAGAGATACCGAGGGCGGCCATCACTGCCGATGAGATAGCGCAGGAGGCCGAGTTCTTCTCCTTCGGGACAAACGACCTTACCCAGACAGCTCTCGGCATGAGCCGCGATGACGCGGGGAAGTTCCTTCGCTACTACGTTGAGCACGAGATATATTCCTATGACCCGTTCCAGAGGATCGATGAGGGCGGCGTAGGCAAGCTGATGCAGATAGGCGTGGAGCTTGGAAGGAAGACGAGGAAGAACCTGAAGATAGGTATCTGCGGAGAACATGGCGGAGAGCCGAATTCCGTTGAGTTCTGTCACAGGATCGGCCTCGATTACGTCAGTTGCTCGCCCTACAGGGTAACCGTTGCGAAGCTCGCCGCAGCAAGGGCAGCAGTAAAAGAGAAGAGGGCAAAAAAATAGGCCGGATATAAGAAACAGTATATCGTAGTTCGTATATCGTATATAGTGAACTGCAAAAGAACCTGGAATATCCGTAGGACGAGAATTTTATGTCGTAAGGAGATGAACCGGAATTTACGACATACGATATACTATATACGATATACTGATCAGCTGACGGCTGACAGTTTACATCTGAATTTCCTGCGCTTCCAGCCTGAATTCGCTGATTGTTTTTTGCATATTGATCGACAATCTCGATAGTTCTGCCGCAGCCTCCGTCGTATGCTTTGAACTCTCTGAAGTTTCTCTCGAAGTCGCAGCAATCTGTCCAATATCCTTGGTTATCTCCTCGGAGGTAGTTGACATCTCCTCAGTAGCCGATGCTATCTGCTGAACCATGAGTTGTAATTCGTCGGCCTTTGTAACAATATTCTTTAGCGCCTCACCCGCCTGGGCTGAAAGCTCCACACCGGTGTTAACCTTGCCCGACGCGTTTTCCATGGAATCCACTGCCTTGAACACCTCTTCCTGTATCGTCTTTATCATGATGCTGATCTCCGAAGTTGCATTCGCGGTTCTTTCGGCAAGCTTTCTCACCTCGTCTGCCACAACTGCGAAACCGCGACCCTGCTCTCCTGCGCGGGCTGCCTCGATTGCCGCATTCAGCGCAAGAAGGTTTGTCTGGTCGGCGATATCACCTATAACATCTATTATTTCTCCAATATGCCTGGAGCGATCACCGAGGGACCTTACAAACTCTGAAGATGTGTCAACTGTTTTCGCGATCTCCCTGACCTCTGTAACCGATTTGTTCACAATGCCTTCCCCATCTTTAGCAACTGCCAGGGTCTCCTGCGCAGCGCCTGCTATATTGTTCACATTTTGTGCGATATCCATTATCGTTTGCGACATTTCCTCCGCGGCCGTCGCTACCTGAGAAGATCTCTTTTCCTGTTCGGTTGACAGGGTCGACATCTGTCCGGCATCCACATTTAATTGTTGACCTGCTGAAGCAACATTATCTGATGCCTGCTTCACATTCGATACGACATCCCTCCATTTTTCTACCATGTTCTTCATGGCGGAAAGCAATTGTCCTATCTCGTCATTCCTCTGCGTTTCAATCCGGATGCTCAGGTCGCCCTCGGCGAGCCTGTTCGCTACAGGCATAAGTTGTGTAAGGGGTTTCATTATCTTCCTTATAAAACCAAAAAGGAGGAAATTGATAGCGACGATCAGGCACACGGCGATGATGCCGATTACGAGGATGATGCGGTTGAAGGTCGCGAAATAATCACTCTTCGGTAACGCCACTGCGATGGCGCCGATAATCTCACCTTGCTTATTTTTAAGCGGGTCATAGGCGGAAAAGTATGTCTTCCCGTTCAAGATGACCTCGCCCCGATATGATTGACCTCTTTTAATAACAGTATCATAAACGGGCCCTTGTAATTTTAACCCAAGTGCGCGACTCCCATCGGGGTTGATGAGACTTGTTGACACTCGGACGTCTTTCATGAAGATTGTTGCAACACCACCGAACAGATTCTTTATCTGATCAACAAAAACGGTGTTATCGTTTAATGCATAATAACTTATCAGCAGTTTATCATTCTCAATCTTTATATTCACAGATTTTATCTTATCTTCGAGTTTCGCGCTCGGTAAAAGGTTTATATCTTTTGTAAGGAGCAATTCCCAAAAAACCTTCAGCCTGCCGTCAAGCGTAACCTGCGCCTGTTTTACAAAGTCGCTGCGCACCTGCCACAGACAGGCAAAGGCAGTGACGGCAATGCAGGTAATGACCAGAAAAGACCCCAAAAAGGTAATCTTTTTTGTTAAACTAAAATTTTTAAATGACATAACGTTCTCCTACAGGTTTATTTTTCACCTTTTTTAAACGTAAAAGGAAACACGCTTTTCGCTTTTTCTCTTAGAATATTATCGTTGGATTCAGGAAAAGGTTTAGCATTTTTCTCTCTTTATGGAAAAATGCAGGGAGAGGTGCTACAATACTCACATGGAAATAAAGGATAAAAAGGTTTTGTTGCATATCTGCTGCGCCCCTTGCAGCATACACACATTAAAAGAATTGAGGAAGGAGGGCGCGGAGGTATCCGGATATTTTTACAACCCCAATATCCACCCATACACGGAATTCCTGAAAAGGCTGGAGACCCTTGATAACTATGCCGGGATAGCGCTCCTGCCGCTTTCCGTTAACACATCGTACGACCTCGAAACATTTCTCAGGGGCGCCCTCGAATACGGCAAGGACCGGTGCCTCTTCTGTTACAGGATGAGATTGGAGGAGACCTTTCGGAAGGGTATCGAAACCGGCGCCGGGGCGATCACAACAACCCTTCTTTACAGCAAATACCAGAGGCACGACGACATAAAGACCATCGGTGAAGAACTGAGCAACACATATGGCATACCCTT
>JAQTNJ010000208.1 GCA_028713955.1 Syntrophorhabdaceae bacterium | reverse complement strand
CACCTTCTTCAGGGAATTGCTGCCCGGCGGGAAGATTGCCATAGCGGGCAAGGTAGCGGGTAACGAGAGGGAGAAAACGGTTGAGGTAAGCATTGATAATAAAGGCACCTGGCGAAAGGTCAGGGTAACACGGAAAAATACGTTCCGGTATAGTTTCAGGGCACAGAAAGGGACCACCTATGGCCTTTTTATACGGATCACCAATAGAAAGGGCGACACGAACGATGTTGACAGCACTTTCAAGGGGATATTCATCCTGGACAGGTCTGTCTATAATGCTGTAAGAGATGTCCTGAACGGTATGATCGAGGCATACCAGGGAAAGGCCTCAGGGATCTTTATGTCTTACGTGAACGATTCTTTTACCGGTGAAAAGGTCGAATATGAAAAGTCGGTTCAGAACGACTTCAGCACCCTCCACGATATAAACATCAGTTATAACCTCAACAACGTAACGCCTGATTATAAGGACAAGGTCTCTGTCTCTTTAAATTTCAACAGGAGCTATACAGATATTAAAACAGGACGACGCCGCAACGATGAAGGGTCAACGACAATGATCTTCAGGTTTGATAACGGCAAACTGAGCCTGCACTCTGTCCGCGGACAGCCGCTCTTCGGATTCACCAGATAGAACAGACCGTATATCGTATATCGGGATCGAAGAAAACGTTCGGCGAGAGAAATCGTAAGTCGTAAAGATGAATCCCGTGAAAAGTGAAAGGTGAGAAAACCCGTAATTCGTGAATCGTAATTCGTAATTGGATGAAACCGGTGAAAGGTGATGGGTAATAGGTGATGGGTCGCGCAGCGCGGCACGGTGTCATTGCGAGCCCGCAGGGCGTGGCAATCTAATTCAATGATCATACCCCGCTTCGCTCCTTGCGATAACGATAAAGAATGCGGCTTCTCACGATGACTCACGGTTGTCACGATATGCGCCATGCGCTATGCACTAGCATCCAGTATCAAGTAACCAGCGAACAGTAACGAGCGACGAGCATCGGGTTAGTTTAACCCGGACACGTCACCAGAGTATCGGCGCCGGGCTTTCCCCGCAGACACGCTGGATAAAGGCAGTGAATAGTGAAAAGTAAAAGGTGAAAGGTGAGAAACCAAAGAGACGATTCGAACGCCCAACGCCGAACGGATTTATTGGAATCTCGAGATACGGGATACGATATACGAGATACGAAATTTGGTTATTAAATACTGCAAGGAAGCGCTTTCGGGACGAAATATTTGTTTACAGTTTGTTCCGTGCTGTACTAATAGAATATATACTCCAGAAAAGGTGAGGAGGTTTTGATGAAATTGTCCGGCAGGATATTGCTGCTCTTTTTTCTTCTCTTAGCTTTCGCCTCTGACGGCCATGCAAAGTGGTGGATCTTCGGGGCTTCGGAAGACAATGTTGAACTCCAGTATATCTATCTCAATAAGATGAGCTTCAGTGAAACCGGGACAAAGGTCCTGCTCTTCAGAGAAACGCTGCCCAACGGTATGGTCATGATACAGGGGAAGGCGACTGCCGGTATGAACAAGATCGGAAGCGCGCGGGTCAGCACTGACGGCAAGCAGAGCTGGCTTGATATGAAGCTGAGCAACAGTGGGGCATTTGAATACGGGTTCAAGCCGGAACTGAACAAGACATACAGAATTTACGTTGAGATAACAGATACACGGGGGAAGACGAATAACGTTGAAAGCACACTCAAAGAGGTGGTGGTCTCAACACAGAACGTACAGGGTGTCGTGAAGAGCATCCTTGACAGCCTGATCGATGCCTATCAGAAGGAAAAGCCCCAGGAGTTCATGGCGCTTGTGAGCGATGATTTTACCGGCGACAAGACATTCCTCGACAGGGCCGTACGGAAGGATTTCAGCGCCTTTGACAATATCATACTACGGTATGTACTGACGAACGTCACCGTCGACACAACGGGAAAGATATTCGTAACATTTACGTACAACAGGCAGGTTACCTCTGCCAGGTCGGGCAGGACCCTTCAGGACAACGCTGCGACGCAGATGACCTTTAAGCTGGGAGACAGGGGGGCGAAGATATACAGCATGAAATGGCCCCTCATATTCGGTCTCAGCGATTCCTCGAATGTAGCCCAGGGGTTTGTATCCGAGACTGCAGGCACGGACGTGATCATCGTGGACAGCAAGGGCCAGGCAAAAAAGGTGACCTATCAGGAATCAGTGAAGTTTGTGGAAGGGGGCGGAACAACCACGGCTGAGACAAAGTCGGTGACGCTCCACATGACGGCTGTCAGTACTGAAGGGTTGAAGTTCTCGACAGATACAAGGACAACGGAGATCCTTACCCCTCCACCGATGAACGGTGATATCATGCTTGTATGCCCCGGAATACGACTCAACGTGGGAATTTTTGCCCAGGACCTCGGCGCCAAAAGCGTCGATTCGGTAAGCGAGGCGCCCTCATCGGGATACTCTATCGCCGGCATCATCACTGCCTTTACGGTAGGGCATAGCTATGCATTCAAACTTGCGGACGGCAAATACGCTGTCGTAGAGATCGTTAATGATACTGCTGCCGCATGTCCGCCGCGTACAACGACGATCCGCTATAAATACCAGCCGAACGGCTCGAGGACATTTTGATGGATAGATACAGATCAGGAGGGATAGTAATGACACCTGTCAATGCAGGAAAACGTCGGATCAGCCTTACCGTTAGCGTGTCTGCGGTCTCTTTTTCATGCCTTCTTATTGCCCTGTTCCTCACATTGAGTAAACCGGTCTATGCCGCTGATGCCCCCGCGAACGAGCTTCACTTCTCCAACGAGTTCTCCTATACGTATAATGACGTGACCGGTCCGGGCGGCGATGATTTGTCGTCGCTGACGAGGGGTTTAGATCTTATGATTTAGGATTTGCCATGAGCTATCAGCCATCAGCCATGAGCTGTTTTGTATTTGTGAGAAATTTCTCTTGACAAAATCGTCATATGATTATAATTTGCATATATTTTTGCCAATCCTTAACATGAGGCTGATAAGTGCTTAAATCGTTGAAATTCAGATTTACCCTGGTCCTGATCTTTTTAATCATATCGGTCATATTCTGTCTGCCGAATGTTATAGAGCCGCAGGGGACATTAAAAAAATATCTCCCCTCTGACAAGATACATCTCGGGCTTGATCTGAAGGGCGGCATGCACCTCCTGCTTGAGCTTGACACGGTGAAGCTTATGCAGAACATGATCGACAGAAAGTTTGCCGCGCTCAAAGACGCCATGATCCGTGACGGGGTTCGTTTCCTGGCGCTGGACAAGCACGGGAATACGCTCTCAGTATCGGTGAGGGCAGAGCAGAAAGACAAGCTTTATAACCTTATAGGCAGGGACTTTCCCGATCTGAAGGCCGGAGATTCGAAGGCAGAAGGGGATATCCTTCACCTCACATTCCTCCTGCCCGATAAAGAGGTTGCCGGTATTAAGGAAAATGCGGTAAAGCAGGCGCTGGAGACGATACGCAACAGGATAGATCAATTCGGAGTTACAGAGCCGGTCATTGTCCAGCAGGGGGAAAGCCAGATACTCGTGCAGCTGCCGGGCATCAAAGACCCCCAGCGGGCCTTAGAACTGATCGGCAGAACTGCCCAGCTTGAATTCAAGCTGGTTGACGAAGAGAACCTCACGAGGTTTCAGGGGGGATCTGTTCCTGAAGGCAGCGAAGTTCTTACCATGAGGACAAGAAACAAGGACACGGGCATTTATACGACTACACCGATCCTCCTTAAGAGACAGGCGCTTCTCACCGGGGAACTGCTGACTGACGCAAAGGTCAGGATCGGCGGGGAGTTCAATAATGAGCCCTACGTTGCGATAGAATTTGACAGCGAGGGTGCACGGATATTCGATAAGATAACCGCTGAGAATGTCGGAAAGAGGCTTGCCATCATCCTCGATAATACGGTCTATTCTGCGCCTGTTATCAAGGAGAGGATATCGGGCGGCAAGGCATCGATCACAGGCGGTTTCACGATGGAAGAGGCAAAGGACCTTGCGATAGTGCTCCGTGCCGGTGCGCTTCCGGCTCCGGTGAAGGTAATACAGAACATCACCATCGGCCCCACGCTCGGGCAGGATTCGATTAAAAAGGGTGTACGGGCAGCTATCCTGGGCGCTATCCTCGTCTTTATCTTTATGATCTACTATTACCGCTATTCAGGCGTTATTGCCGATATCGCCCTCTTTTTGAACCTCCTTTATCTCCTTGGCGCATTTACTGCCCTGAAGGCCACGATGACCCTGCCCGGCATAGCAGGTATTATCCTGACCATGGGAATGGGCGTCGATTCCAACGTCCTTATCTTTGAAAGGATCAGGGAAGAGCTGCGTCTTGGGAAAACCGCGAGGGCGGCTGTTGACGCGGGATATACCAAAGCGTGGGTCACGATTTTTGACTCACACATTACGACACTTATTACGACCTTCATACTCTTCACGTTCGGAACGGGCCCTATAAAGGGGTTTGCCGTTACGCTGAGCATTGGAGTTATCATCAATCTTTTCACCGCTGTGTTCGGATCGAAAGCGATATATGACTGGATCATCGTGAAGTTTAAACCAAGGAGCTTAAGCATTTGATGAAGTTTGTAGAGATAACAAAAAAGACAAACATAGATTTTATCGGGCTGCGGAATAAGGCCTTTATATTTTCCTTAGTGCTTGTTGTGCTGGGTTGTATCGGTTTTCTCATGGTCACTTTGGGGAAAGCGAATCTCAGCGTGGATTTCACGGGCGGGACACAGCTGCAGGTCAAATTCAGCGAGAAGGTATCCATAGGAGAACTGAGAAGCGCCCTCATTGGAAGCGGTCTTCATGACGTGCAGATACAGGAAATAAGCGGGACGAATGAGTTTCTCATAAAGACAAAGATATCTGATACCGAGAAGGAAAAGGCTCAGGATACAATAGGCCAGTACATCTCCGCAAATCTGAAAGGCAAGAAGTTCGAGGTAGTCGGAAGCAATATGGTTGGTTCCACTGTCGGACAGGCGCTGAAAAAGGACGCGATCATTGCCGTTGTTATTGCACTTATCTGCATCATCATCTATATTGCCTGGAGGTTTACCTTTATCTTCGGGATTGCGGCCACAATCGCCACCTTCCATGATGTCCTTGTCATCCTCGGCGTATTCTACATCTTCAACATGGAGATGAATATTCTCTTTATTACTGCTCTCCTGACCATAGCGGGGTATTCGCTCACCGACACCGTTGTTGTTTTCGACAGGATCCGGGAGAACATGGCCAGGATGAAAGCAAAATCCGACTTTGGAGCAGTAATTAATTTCAGCACCAATGAGGTGTTGAGCAGAACCCTCATAACGTCATTAACGACGGCGATCACTATCGGTGCGATCCTTTTTCTCGGCGGCGAGGTTCTCTTTGATTTTGCTTTTGCTCTTTTTATCGGGGTGCTCATA
>JAQTNJ010000207.1:2995-5477 GCA_028713955.1 Syntrophorhabdaceae bacterium | reverse complement strand
CGCCGTGTGTTCTGATGAATTGAACGATAACATCACGGGCCTCTGCCGCCCTCGGCAAAAGGAACCTGTTCCCCTTTACTGTAAGCTGACCGAGGGTCTCTATAATCCCTTCAGAGGTAAACTGACCCGGCATGTGATCGGGGATGACCCCCTTTGCAGAGAGAAGTGATGCAGTTGCATCACCAATGGGGATGACCTTGATGCCGTGGAGAGACCTGATGTCTTTTCCTTTTTTATAGAGCGTATCAAAGAAGACCGATACGGCGTTGACGCTCGTAAAGATGATGCAGTAATACGATTGCAGAGAATTGATTGCCTTCAATAGCCGTGCATTTGGTTTGATGGCCAGTATCTCTATCGTTGGTACATGGATCACCTGTGCGCCCCTTTCGGTGAGCAGTCGTCCCAGCCTTATCGACTGGCGGGGCGCCCGTGTGACAGCAACCTTCTTTCCGAATAAGGACCTTTTTTCAAACCATGCAAGCTTGTCCCTGAGGCTTACGACGTTGCCGACGATAATGATGCCGGGGGGTTTGATACCGGCGTTTTTTACCAGTGAATCGATCAGTTTCAACGGTCCTGTTACGACCTTCTGCGTCGGCAGCGTGCCTGATTGTATAATACACGCAGGCGTGTCGGGATCCTTGCCTTCTCTGATCAAGCGCCTGGCGATGATATGAAGGTTTTTGATGCCCATGAGGAATACGAGGGTCTCAGGACCATTAGCCAATTCATGCCACCTGATCGTGGAGGCTGTTTTCTTCTCGTCCTCGTGGCCTGTAATAAATGCTACCGTTGACGCATGATCCCGGTGGGTCAGGGGGATCCCCGCATAAGCAGGCACAGAGATGGCAGAGGTCACGCCGGGAACGATCTCACATACAATCCCGTGGTCAGCTAAGAACTCTGCCTCTTCGCCGCCTCTCCCGAAGATGAAGGGGTCGCCGCCCTTGAGCCTCACAACGACGGCATTTTCCCCGGCCTTTTTCAGAAGGAGGGCATTGATATCCTTTTGGGGTAGTTCGTGCTGTGATGCCTTCTTGCCTGCATAGATCAGTTCAGTATTGTCCTTTGCAAAGGCGATGAGGTCTTTATTGACGAGATTGTCATAGATGATGACATCTGCGTGCTGGATAAGCTCAAGTCCTCTCAGGGTAATAAGCTTGAAATTGCCAGGACCTGCGCCTACGAGGTATACTTTACCCATAGTAAGAATTATACGTTGTCTGCCGGCCATATTCAAACAATTAATAACGGCCAGGCAACGGAGAGAAGAGCAGAGGGTGAGAAGGTGAGAGGGTGAGAGGAGCAGAACACTCCGTAATTCGTGAGTCGTAATTAGTAAGGCGATAAATCCCGTGAATCGTAATTCGTAAAGGGAGAAAAACTGTACGGCACAGGAAGAGCGGGTTGTCATTGCGAGCGCAGCGCGGCAATCTCATCCCTACGACTTACGGGTTTCGTGCTATCGACTATCAGCTCTCTGCTGCCTTTATGCCTTTATATTGAGCTGTGTGAGGTTCTGACTGACCTTCTGTGCGGTCTCAAACAGGTTCATGGCCATGGTGCCCAGTTTTCCGTCTGTCATCGAGCCGGTGAACCCCAGGATGCAGATGGCGCCGACAGGAACATCCTGTGAATATATGAGAGTAGCAATGGCCCTGACGCCTTTCATATATTCTTCGAGATCAAGCCCGTAACCGTTTCTCCTTGTCTTTTCGACCTCTTCGATGAAGAGTTCTATGTCGGTTATGCTGTTCTCGGTATATTTCGGCAGGCCCCGTTCCTTGAGGAAGTTCCTGATCTCATCGTTTCCAAAGGGAGAGAGAAATACCTTGCACAAAACAGATGCGGTGATCGGGATCTTGGTGCCGACGGGGGAAGATATTTTCAACGTCTTCTTCGCTTCGATCGTGTCCACAACCTTTACGACATGGTCCTCTTTGACACAGAGGAAGACTGTCTCATCGGCAACCTCAGCAAGTTTTTCGAGAAATGGTCTCGCAACCGTCGTAAGCTCTCCTCCACGGAGGATCGTTTTTGCAAGTTCAAGGAGTTCCCGGCCAACGATATATTTCTTTGTAGTCCTGTTTTTTGCGATAAAACCGCTTTCCTGAAGGGCCTTAAGTATGCCAAAGACCGTACTTTTACTGAGGGATAATGATTTGGCTATCTCTGTTACGCCCAATGGTTTATTCTCATCGATGATGAGTTTGATGACCTCAAGGGCCTTTTTTATAATAGGAGCATTATACATAGTTCATTATGGTGAACGATTATAGCCCAGTCAGGTATTTGTGTCAATAAAATAATAGAAAATAAGGGTGTTACGAAGTTTACGTCAATGAACTATTAATAAGGTATTTGTGATAAAAGATTATTAACAGATATAGTATATTTAAAATTGGGGGATAATCTGCTACAATTCATAACATTGCGGATATGCCAGTGTATACGATAAAATTTCTGCCCGACGACCGTA
>JAQTNJ010000207.1:0-2895 GCA_028713955.1 Syntrophorhabdaceae bacterium | reverse complement strand
GAGGATGTTATATCGAGGATAATGTACGCGCAAAAAACAGGAGGCCTGGAAAAACTCCAGAAGGCTGTTGTCAAAACGGTGAACGGTCTTATAAGCGAATTGCTGGGCACGAGCAATACCAGGGCGGAAGATATAACCCATATTGTCTGCGCCGGTAATACGACGATGACCCACCTTCTTCTTGGTATCAGTCCCAAATATATCATGCTCGCACCCTACACGCCAGTCCTGACATCGGGTGTTTCCGGTTTTACAGCGTCAGGCGGCAGCGAGACGTCCCCGGCAGGCAGGGGGAATACAACGGACCCGGGCGCTTCGGGGATCGTCATACCGCCTGTCAGGACAAAGGAGATCGGAATAACGCTGAATGAGCATGCAAGGGTATTTGCGTTTCCATGCGTATCGTCATATGTCGGCGGGGATATTGTGGCCGGGATGATCGGTTCCGGTATGTTTCAGAAAGAAAATGTCTCGCTTTATATGGATATAGGGACAAATGGTGAGGTAGTTCTCGGGAACAGGGACTGGCTTTTGTGCGCTTCCTGCTCGGCCGGGCCAGCCTTTGAGGGCGGCGGAATAAAATTCGGAATGAGGGCGGGGAAGGGCGCCATTGAACAGATAAAGATCCATCCTGTTACCTGTGAGCCGATGGTTCTGACAATAGGCAAGGCAAAGCCTGCGGGTATCTGCGGATCGGGCTTGATCGACATTGTTGCCGAGCTTATCGAAACAGGTCTTATCGATCAGAACGGCAAGTTCCGAAGAGACCGTGATACAGCGAGGGTCAGACACGGTGAAGACGGGTATGAGTATGTCATCTGCTATGCATCGGAGAGCCAGGTCGACAGGGACATCGTCGTCACCGAGGTCGACATCGATAACTTAGTGAGGACCAAGGCGGCGATCTATGCGGGCTGCAAAGTGCTGCTCGATAATGCCGGACTTTCCTACGAAGGGCTGGAAAAGGTCATCATCGCGGGCGGCTTCGGCCATTACATAGACATTGAAAGGGCCCAGGTGATCGGACTCCTGCCCGAATTGCCCCTGGAAAGATTTGTCTTTGTGGGAAACGGCTCACTTCTTGGCGCGCGTCTGTTCTCTTTTTCGAAAGGGTTTTTAAACGAGGCAGAGCGGGTAGCAAGGAATATGACCAACATTGAGCTTTCCAACAGTAAATTATTTATGGACGAGTTTGTGGCGGCGATGTTCCTGCCGCATACGGATCAGGACCTTTTTCCCGGCGTAATGGAAAGGTTGAAAAACGGTGGCTGAGAAGGAGACATGGAAGTGATCGTTAAACCAAAGGTTATAGCCATTGCCGGTAAGGGAGGAGTCGGCAAAACAACAATAGGCGGACTTCTCGTGCGGTACCTCGTTGAAGAACTGAAAAACGGGCCTGTCCTTGCGGTCGATATTGACCCGAACTCCAACTTCAACGAAGTGCTCGGGGTGACCGTAAAGAATACGATCGGCGAGGCGAGGGAGCTGCTCAAAAAGGATGTTCCCGCAGGCATGACAAAGGACGTCTGGTTTGAATATAAGGTTCACGAGGCGATCGTGGAACAAAAAGGCTTCGACCTTCTTGTCATGGGGAGGCCTGAGGGGCCGGGGTGCTATTGCGCGGCAAACGCCGTTGCGAAGCAGTCAATCGACGCGCTCAAGGCGAATTATTCTTACGTTGTCGCAGATAATGAAGCAGGCATGGAGCACATGAACAGGCTCGTTACGCAGGATGTGGACACGCTGTACGTTATATCCGACCCTACGCAGAGGGGCCTTGCGACGGCAGGCCGCATTCATCATCTCATCGGCGAACTGAAGCTGCGCATCGGTAATGCCTATACTATTGTGAACCGGATAGACGAGAAGAACGCAGCGGTTCTTCATGGTATCGCGGCGGAGAAGGGCATAAACCTGGCAGGGACGATACGCAATGATGAGGCGCTCCTGTCGAATGAACTGGAAGGGAAGACGATATTCGATCTTAACAAGGGCTCCGTTGCCCTTGTTGACGCGTACAGGATATTTGATGCAACGCTGAAAGATGGCGGGTAGCAGAAAGTCTTGACAGATCAGTTAAACGATTGCATCTTAATGTAAAGGTGTGGAGGAATAATGGAAGCGAAGATCATCAGCGGAACCGAGACAGCATTGAAGATCAGGGAAGAGCTAAAGGAAGAGACGGCACGCCTCAAGGCAGATCACGGATTGATACCGGGGCTCGTCACGATCATCGTTGGCAGCAACCCGGCATCGGTGAGCTATGTGACTGCAAAACAGAAGACAGCGAAGGAACTCGGCTTCTATTCCCTTCAGGATGACGAGCCGGAGGATGTTCCCGAAGAGAAACTGCTTGCGTTGATCGATAAATACAACAGGGATCCACAGATACACGGGATACTCGTGCAACTCCCTCTTCCGAAACATATCAACGAAACAAAGGTCCTCTATGCGATCGATCCCGACAAGGACGTCGATGGTTTTCATCCCGTCAATATCGGGAGGCTCATGATAGGGGAGGCACGTTTTTATCCATGTACGCCGTACGGTATCCAGCAGCTTCTCATGAGGAGCAACGTGAATACCGATGGCGCCGAGGTCGTTGTTGTGGGAAGGAGCAATATCGTCGGGAAGCCCATTGCCATGATGCTCATGCAGAAGGCGAAAGGGGCGAATGCCACGGTAACGGTCTGTCACACCGGGACGAGGGACCTCGCGTTCCACACCAGGCGCGCGGATATCCTCATAGTTGCCGCGGGAAGACCCAGGGCGATCACCGCGGATATGGTGAAAGAAGGCGTGGTTGTCATAGATGTGGGTGTAAACAGGATAGGGATGACGCCGGAAGGGAAGGCAAAGCTCTGCGGCGATGTGGACTTTGAAGGCCTGAAGGCG
>JAQTNJ010000206.1 GCA_028713955.1 Syntrophorhabdaceae bacterium | reverse complement strand
TGTCTCTGCATGTTGGAACCCATCAGTGCCCTGTTCGCATCGTCGTGTTCAAGGAATGGAATAAGTGCGGCAGAAACACTCACAAGCTGTTTTGGGGAAACGTCCATGAGATGGATCTCTTCGGGGCTGATTAAATAGAACCCGCCGCCTTTCTGCGCCGGGATGAGATCGCCGGCAAGCTTGTTGTCCTTCTCTACGGGCGCATTCGCCTGAGTGATGTAATACTGTTCTTCTTCAAGGGCGCTCATGTATTGCACCTTGTCAGTGACTTTCCCATGTATTACTTCCCGGTAAGGGGCTTCAATAAAACCAAATTCATTTACCTTGGCGTATGTTGAAAGAGATGCGATGAGCCCGATATTGGGACCTTCCGGTGTCTCGATAGGACATATCCTTCCGTAATGCGTGGGATGGACGTCCCGGACCTCGAAGCCCGCCCTCTCTCTCGTGAGCCCTCCAGGCCCCAGCGCGCTCAATCTCCTCTTGTGAGTAATCTCGCTCAAGGGGTTTGTCTGATCCATAAACTGTGATAACTGACTGCTCGCAAAAAAATCCTTTACGGCCGTTGCCACCGGTTTCGGATTCACAAGATCATGGGGCATCAGCGTTTCCATCTCGGGGAATGTAAGCCTTTCCTTGATCGCCCTCTCCATTCTCACGAGACCCATTCTGAACTGATTCTCGAGGAGTTCTCCAACCGTTCTTACCCTCCGGTTGCCGAGGTGGTCAATATCGTCCCCGGTTCCCCTGGCATCCTTCAGCTTCAGGAGGTGTTTCACGACCTCAATGATGTCTTCTCTCCGGAGTACTGTAACATCGAGGGGTATGCCTACGCCGATCCTGTGGTTTATTTTGAGCCTGCCCACCTTTGACAGATCGTATCTCTCAGGGCTGAAAAACATACTCTGGATGAGATTTTCTGCAAATTCTATCGTAGGCGGATCCCCCGGTCTCAATTTTTTGTATATTTCGATAAGGGCATCATCTTTGGTATTTGCCTTGTCGGCGATCAGGGTATTCCTCAGAGAGGGACTGACATTAAGATTGTCGATGAATAATATGTCGAAACTCTTTATCTTCCTCTCTGCAATCTTCTCCAGGTCTTCCCTGGTAACATCCTTGTTAATGGGTATCAGAACCTCTTTTGTCTTTGGGTCAATGACATCGCCGGCCGTCACCTTCCCGATGATGTCCTCTTCGTCTACCGGTACTTCCTTGATATTGGCCTGTTCCATCTTTTTAATGATGGCCTTGGTAATCTTTTTATGTTTCCTGACAAGAACCTCATCGGTCTTGTCGTTAATAATATCCGATGTAGCTTTCTGACCTATCAGTAAGGCAGGAGATGTCTGTTTGTAAAATTTCTTATCTTTTAAAACAATCTTTTCTTTCTCATAGAAGTAGTTCAGGATTTCATTTTCAGCATAACCCAGCGCTTTCAACAATAACGTAACGTGGATCTTCTTTTTCTTGTCGATCCTCACGTAGATCAGTTCTTTATGATCGAACTCAAAGTCCAGCCATGAACCCCTGTACGGTATTATCCTCGCTGTATATGAAAGGGTTCCGCTTAAAGGCGACTTGCTGGCGTCACAATCAAAGTAAACACCGGGTGATCTGTGCAACTGGCTGACGATCACCCTTTCAGTACCATTTACGATGAAGGTCCCCCGTTCAGTCATGAGAGGGATCTCTCCAAAGTAGACATCCTGCTCTTTTACGGCCTTTATATCTCTCGTCTTCGTATCAGGGTCGACATTCCAGACGACAAGCCTGATTGTCACCTTCATCGGCGCTGCATAGGTAATCCCCCTGAAAAGGCATTCCTCTTCAGTATTTTTAGGGGCTCCTATCTCATACTTGACAAATTCAAGGGTCGTTGTGTCATGAGAATCCCGTATCGGGAATACGCTGTTGAAAACGGCCTGCAGGCCGATATTTGTCCTCTTTTCCGCTGTAATATCCTGCTGCAGAAATTTCTCATAAGAGTCAAGTTGAATTTCAATAAGATTGGGGATTTCAAGAATCTCTTTTATTTTGCCATAATTCTTCCTAAAGATTTTATTACGGAAAGTTTCCCTCATAATGTCGTTCACCTCTTTAAAAAGGGGGTTTTTGATGGGGATCCGGGGACCTGCAGAAGGCTGGTCCCCGGATCCTGCTTCCTTTTTTTATTCAACCTTGACCTGTCCGCTCACTTCTTCAAGCTGTTTCTTGATATTTGCCGCCTCGTCCTTTGAAACGCTTTCCTTGACAGGTTTCGGGACACCCTCAACAAGGTCTTTCGCTTCTTTCAGCCCAAGGCTGGTAATTGCCCTTACAACCTTGATAACCTGGATCTTTTTCTCCGCTTCATAACCTGTGAGTATTACATTGAACTCCGTCTTCTCTTCTGCTGCCTCCGCCGCAGGCGCTGCTGCACCTCCTGCTGCCGGGGCCGCGGCCATCATGGGCATTGCTGCCTGTACGCCGAACTTGTCTTCTAATGCTTTCACGAACTCCGAGAGTTCAAGGACTGTCATGTTCTCGATGTATTGTATGACATCTTCTCTTGTAATTGCCATTGAATGCCTCCTTTATGCTTGTTCTTTTTTCACTTTAATCGCGTTTAATACTAACATGAGCTTGTTGAGATTCCCTGAGAGGACATAGACAAGTCTCTGCGGCTGTCCTTTCAGCAAACCGAGGAGTCTACCAATCAATACGTCCCTTGATGGTAACGTAGCAAGCCTGAGAATCTCTTCCGGCGTTATAACCCTGTCACCGAGAAAGCCTGCTTTCAGTTTGAGATTGGGAATCTCTTTTGCGAGACCAGCGATCACCCGTGCCGCATTTATAGGGTCTTGATAAATGCATACGATCGCGTTGGGGCCATCATATTTGTCTTTCAGCGCTTCAGCCTTTGTTCCGTTTGCGGCAATTCTCATGAGACTGTTTTTTATAACAGTAAATTCCGTACCAACGCTGCGCAGCTCTCTCCTGAGCTTCGTGATCTGGGCAACGCTCATGCCGCTGTAATCAGTGAGGAACATATAATTCAAGGCTTTAAGCTTGGTCCCTAATTCCTCAACAACTTTTTCTTTCTTTGACCGTTCCAATGTTTTTCATCCCTCCTTTCTCTAAAATATGTATGGAAAGTCAGGAAGAGACATCTTCAAAAAGTCTCGGCAGGCCGTAACCGTTTAAGGGCGCTTAAAAGCGCCGCACCCGCTTTCTCTGACCTTTTCCCTATTTTGTTAAAGTCCTTGCATAGCCCGGATCAATCTTTATTCCGGGGCTCATTGATGTTGAAATGGCAATACCTTTTACGTATGTCCCTTTGCTTGAGGATGGTTTTAGTCGGGTCACTGCATCGATGAGTGAGTTGAGATTGTCAATGAGTTTTTCTTTACCGAAGCTGACCTTGCCCACGGGAACGTGCAGATTACCGGCCTTGTCCACTCTGAACTCTACCCTTCCAGCCTTCAATTCCTTAACGGTTTTTGCGACATCAAAGGTAACGGTGCCGACCTTTGGGTTTGGCATAAGCCCTCTGGGACCTAAAATCTTACCGAGCTTGCTTACCTGCCCCATCATGTCGGGAGTGGCGATCGCCTTGTCAAAATCTATCCATCCCTTCTGGATCTTTTCGATCATGTCTTCTGCGCCGACAAAGTCAGCACCTGCGTCCTGAGCCTCCTTCTCTTTCTGGCCCTTTGCAAAAACGAGAACCCGCACCTTCTTGCCAAGACCATGAGGGAGCGCGACACTTCCTCTCACCATCTGATCTGCATGTCTCGGGTCAACGCCAAGCCTCATTGCCACTTCCACGGTCTCATCAAACTTTGCAAAACAAACCTGCGGCAAGAGGTTAAGCGCTTCGTCCATGTCATACCTTTTTTCTCTGTCTATCTTGTTTCTTGCCTCTGTGTATTTCTTTCCTGTGCTTGCCATATGCCTTACTCCTTGCAATGAAAATCAGAAGATAAGAAACAAAGGTTTAGGCTCTTGCGGCTCTCAGCCTCTTACCCTCTCAACTTCTGTTTTTATATGTCATCCTTCAACTACTTCCAGCCCCATGCTTCTCACGGAGCCCTCTATGATCCTTATGGCCCCCTCGAGGTCTTTTGCATTGAGATCGACCATCTTGAGCTGCGCGATCTCTTTAACGGAAGATTTTGTTATGCTCCCGGCAACTTCCTTCTTGGGGGTGTGTGCTCCCTTTGCCAGCTTTGCAGCCCTTTTGATCAGAAAGGTCGCCGGCGGTGTTTTTGTAATAAAACTGAACGTCCTGTCCGAGTAAATCGTTATCATTGCCGGGATGATCGTTCCTTCCTGGCTTTTCGTCTTTTCATTAAAGGCCTTACAGAACTCCATAATATTGACGCCATGCTGGCCAAGCGCCGGTCCTACAGGCGGTGATGGTGTTGCCTGCCCTGCCTGCAACTGCAACTTTACCAACGCAACAACTTTTTTTGCCATCGCTTAACTCCTTCAAATTTTTTCTATCTGAATAAAATCCAGTTCTACCGGTGTCGTCCTGCCAAAGATATTCAGAAGCACTTTTACTTTGCCTTTTTCCGGTTTTATCTCCTCAACGTTACCGGTAAAGTTTGTAAAGGGTCCCTCAGTGACCTTGATGCCGTCGCCTTTCTCGAACCGTATCTTGGGCTTGATCTTTCCTTTCCCTTCCTGGATGGCGTTGATGATCTCATCGACCTCCTTATCAGGCAGAGGTGGGGGGTTCATTTTGTCATATCCTACAAAACCGGTAACCTTCGGGGTGTTCCTCACGAAATGCCATGTAATATCGTTCATAAGCATGTTCACGATAATATAACCGGGGAAAACGGTCCTCTGTGACTTCTTTACCTGTCCCTTGACCTTTTCCATGATGACCTCTGAAGGCACAATGATCTCTCCGAAATATTCCTCCATCTTGCTGATCCTGATATTTTCTTCCAGAAGCTCTCTAACCTTCTGCTCATAGCCAGAGTAGGTGTGCACTACGTACCATTTTTTTTCCATAGGTTTATCCGCGTAGCAATGTCTGTATTATTTTTGCCAATCCAATATCAACTATACCAAGAAATAATGCTGCAATGACTACCGTTATGAGCACAATGTAGGTGCCTTTTATTGCGTCTTTCTTTGAAGGCCAGGTAACACGCTTTGCCTCCAGATATACTTCCCGGAAATATTCCTTAATCTGATCTATCTTTTCTCTGAACTCCATGTATTCTCCGCAATATATCAGGCCAGGAGGGATTCGAACCCCCAACACCCGGATTTGGAGTCCGGTGCTCTATCCGTTAGAGCTACTGGCCTTTATTTTTATTTTGTCTCCTTATGGCTGGTATGCTTCCTGCAGTATTTACAGTACTTCTTCATTTCCAGTCTGTCCGGCGTCTTCTGCTTGTTTTTTGTGGTTGTATAATTTCTATTTTTACATTCTGAACATGCTATGGTTATTAGTTGTCTCATCCCTCCCCCTTTACTCACTGATCTCGGTGACTACCCCTGCGCCTACGGTCTTGCCGCCTTCCCTGATGGCAAAGCGGAGTTCCTTTTCAAGGGCAATGGGGGTAACAAGCTCGACGTTCAGG
>JAQTNJ010000205.1 GCA_028713955.1 Syntrophorhabdaceae bacterium | reverse complement strand
GCTATTTAATATATTCGCTGACGTTTGCGCTCATCAACGCATCTTCACGCATTATGATGCCTTTTTTCAGCAGCTCACTCAGATTTTGTTCCATCGTATGCATGCCGTATTCTTTACCCATCTCGATCTGCCCGTAAAGCTGATAACCTTTTGCCTCCCGTATCAGGTTCCTCAATGCCGGCGTTGCCATGAGGATCTCTGTAGCCGGTACCCTCCCTTTCGTATTGGCACGCCTCAAAAGCTTTTGCGTGATCACGGCCTGCAGGGTGATCGAAAGCTGGGACCGTATTTGTGCCTGTTGATGGGGTGGAAAGACATCAACGATCCTGTCAATGGTCTGGGCAGCGCTTGTTGTATGGAGCGTGGAAAAAACAAGATGGCCGGTCTCGGCGGCGGTTATGGCAGCCTGCATTGTTTCCAGATCCCGCATCTCACCGATGAGGATCACATCGGGGTCCTGTCTCAATACGTGCCGGAGCGCCAGGGAGAATGATTTGGTATCGTCACCCACCTCCCTCTGGGAAAGGATCGACTTTCTCGCCGTATATACATACTCGATCGGGTCTTCTACGGTGATAATATGGAGCGACCTTTCTTCGTTAATAAGCTCAACCATCGCGGCAAGCGTTGTTGATTTGCCGCTTCCCGTGGGACCGGTCACCAGAACCAGTCCATTCGGTTTCCTGGTAAGCTCTTTCAGGATGACAGGCAGGCTGAGGTCTTCCAGCCTGGGGATGGTGAGCGGCACGTGCCGGACCGAAAACGCTATGGTGCCTTTCTGGTGGTAGACATTGATCCTGAAACGTGCAACATTTTCAAGCTCGTAGGAAAAATCAAGTTCCTGGTCTCTGCGGAAACGCTCTTTTTTTACCTGGTCAACAACGATCTCATCAAAAAACTCCCTCATATCCTTGTGATATGTCACATCCTCGTTCAGGTAGGTCAGCTCCCCGTTTATCCTTATGGCGGGCGGGATGCCATCGATGAGATGCAGATCAGAGGCATCTTGTTCAACCATCGCATATAACATCTTTACAATACTCAATAGCGCACCTCACAAAAAAAAGATATTATCAAAGGAGATCTCCTTTATATCCCCGTCGAACAGGAGCATGTAGAATTTCACAGTCCTGTTTGTGTACATCTGGGGGATCTGTATTGTTATTGTATGCCAGTTTCCGTCCTTAATCAAATCAAGCGGCTTTTCAGTCAGCTCGTAATCATTTTTGCTGTCCTCAAAGACCCTCACTTTGAAAGCATAGGCGGGTTTTTCGATCTTTGTCTCCAGTATCTTGTATGAGATGTTTAAAAAGGATTTGAGTTTGAAAGGATCCTTCTTTCCGTTGAGTATGGTGTAATCAGCGGCAAAATGGTATGGGCCTTTCAGCGCTCCTGTATCTCTGAACAGAAAACCAACCGGCGTGCTGAAAAGTCTTCCTGAAGTGTCAAAGGAACTTAAGTTCGTGACGCTGAGATCTGCCTGGTAGACCGCAAGGTCTTTTTCAAGGGCCATTATACCCCTTGTCGTCGAGATCCCGTCTTTTGTCGGCTTCACATCGGCAATATCCTCGATAAATTTACTGCTCCTCGATGAATGGGCAATCGCCTGGGCAACATCGATTACGCCTTGTTTACTGAGCATCCGCAACGATTCGTCGAGGGATGTCATTCCTTCGCTTTTTGAAGTATCAAGGATCGTGACGATCTGGTGGATCTTGTCTTCTCTGATGAGGCTCCTGATCGCCGGGTTAACCTTCATGACCTCGCAGGCGCAGACACAGCAGGCTTCATCGGTCTTCGGCAATAATCTCTGGGAGACCACCGCCCTCAAGGCATTTGCGATCTGTGTCCTCGCCGTATTCTTTTCCTGATCCGGGAAAAAATCTATTATCCTGTTTATCGATTGCGCGACATTAAGGGTATGCAGTGTTGAAAACACGAGGGCCCCTGTTTCTGCCAGTTCCAGCGCTGCCTTCATGGACTCCCTGTCCCTGATCTCCCCGACAAAGATAATGTCAGCGTCCTCGCGGACTATCCTCTTTAACGCGCCGGAAAATGATTTTGTGTCTCTGCCGATCTCTCTCTGACTGAAGATAGCCCTCTTCGGCCTGAAAACAAATTCTATCGGGTCTTCTACGGTAACAATATGACACAACCGCTCCCTGTTGATCATCTCAAGGAGGGCGGCAACGGTCGTTGATTTGCCGCTTGCTGACGGACCTGTCACCAGTATCAGCCCGTTGCGGTATTTTGTAAATTCTTTTAAAGAATCCGGTAAACCGAGCTCATCAAAAGAAGGTAAGGTGTCAGAGACGGGCCGGACAACTATTCCAAGTGAGCCGCGCCTCATGAATGCACACATCCTGAACCTGCCAAAACCACCCATCTCGTATGTGTAGTCAAGCTCGTTGTCCTGCGTAAAACGCTCCAACTGCATCTCTGTAGTCGTGCCCTGCAATAGTTCGACAATATCGTTATTTGTTAAAGGCTCTTTGCTCAGGCGGGTAATGCCGCCATTACTGCCCAGGGGAGGGAATCCTTCAAAGAAAAAAACACTCTGTACTCCCTGATTGATCCCTCTTTTAACGACGTTCAGGATTCCGGTTCTCTTCAAGGAACCTTAACCTCTCTATGACTTCCTTGCTCGATTCAGAGGATTTGACGGTACCGAGGTATTGCCTGTAGTATCTTGCCGCATCTTTGGTTTTGCCCATTGTGTCCTGAATGATGGCATAGGACAGGAAAAGGGCCGGGTTCCTGACTCTCTTCTGGATGGGAATCTGAAGGAGCCTGGAGGCTTCGTCCAGCCTTCCGTCGCTCCTTAAAAGCGCTGAAAGGTTTAAATAGGGCTCGATGCTGTCGGGTTCCATAATGATCGCCTTTCTGAAATACTCCTCGGCAAGTTTTGTATCACCTTCACCCATCATCAGAAGACCGATGTTGTTATATGCCTTTGGATAAGTCTTCTGAAACTCGAGGATCCTTTTGAAATAAAAGAGCGCCCCTTTTGGATCTCCTTCCTGGATAGCAATAACGCCGAGATTGTTCAGGGCTTCCACGTGGTCTGGTTTTATGGCTATGATGGAGAGGTATATTCTTTTCGCCTCACCAAAACTGCCTGCCTGGAGAGCCGTTGCAGCCTCGTTGTATAATAAATCGGTCTTCTCGTTATCTGTTGCCTTCGTGACAACCTTCTCGTCTTCTTTTAACTCGTCGGTCTTTTTGGCAGGCGCTGCTATCTTTTTAACAGGCTTTGCAGCGGCCGTCATTTTCACCGGCATTGCCTTTGCGGGTATCTCCTTCGTTTTTTTCCTATCCTGAACAACGGTCTTTCGTGGGATAGCAACAGATACCTTTTTTCCTTCAGGTGCCGCTTCGGTTGCCTGCAAGGGAGCTTCCTTTACCGGGACCGGCTCTTTCTTTACAACCTCTGCAACGGGCTTTTGAGGTGGTATTTCCATCTTCACAGCCTGCTGTTTCGGAGGGGCGGGTGGGATAACGGCTGTTACAATCGGTTTGGGTCTATGGAATGCCGGGATGAAAAGATAGCCCAGCACAGCAAGTACACAGACAAGCAGGATACCATAAACAAGGAGTCTTGGTTTCTTCTTTGGACCAGGCAGGTTAAAGGGGACATCGGGAGTAGTCTTCTTTCTCTCCTTTTGAGCCTTTTTCAGTGCATCAAGGATTATGCTCATTTCGCAGCCTTATTGTATACGATCCGTGGCGTTAAGAATATGATGAGTTCATTGCTTTTAGTCGTTTCCGCACTTGATCTGAAAAGATAGCCAAACAAGGGGATGGAACCAAAACCCGGTATGCTCTTTTCGTCCTGATATTTTGTCTCGTATAAGAGACCGGCAATAATAACCGTTTCACCGTCTTTTACCCGTACAATAGTATCTGTTTCCCTTGTAGATATAACAGGAACTGTACCAAGAGAGAGGGGATCAGGCGAATGGACAGAACCATCTTTGGTTGAATAGATAGGATGTAAGCTGAGGATAATGTTGCCTTCATTATCGATCTGCGGAATAACGTCGAGGACTATTCCGACGTTCATAAACCTTGGGCTATAGGTTGCGATAGCCCCGGCAGTGCCTGTCGCAGATTGCTGTTCCTCGAAGTAGACCTCTTGTGTTGTCGATTTGATGACTGCCCTCTGGTTGTTAAGGGTCGCGATCTTTGGGGTCGCGAGCACCCTCGTTTCACCCTGCGCCTTTAAAAGATCAATATAGGTATTGGTAATGTTCAATTGCCCCGAAGAAGGTGAGCCAACAAAGAAACGAAAAGATTCCGTATAGTCTGCCAGGAAAGATGCTGGTGCCGGAAAGTTTTGCCTGGCGCTAATCGTTGCCAAACTTCCAATTCTCGCATTGACAAGCTCCCAGTTTATACCTTGCCTGAAACCCTCGGATAATCTTACTTCGACGATCTTTGCCTCGATCATGATCTGCCTGTGCAGGGTGGATTCAAGGCTCTCTAAAAACATCGATACACGTTGTAAATTTTTTGGATAGTCCGTTATCATTATCGTAAATGTCTGCCTGTTGATAACAGGTTTTGCATCGGGAGATAATATGGCCTTTATATTATCTTCAAGGCTTTTCCACAGGTCTGAATCGGTCTCGCTTTTTACTTCAAGGGTTTTCGCTTCTGAACTGGTTGTTCCTCCCGTGCCCGATGTGCTGGAAGAACCGCCGCTTTTCCACTCGATCGTACTCGTGCCGATCTTCTTTAAGGCAAGGTAATTGATCGTATATATCTTTGTCTCTACTTTCGGCTTCGAGGCATAGATGGTGCGCCCCTCGATCTTATAAGCAAAACCCAGCGGCTCGAGGATATATTCCAGCGCCTTTTCAAGGGTCACGTTCTTCAGGTCGACAGTCGTTATTCCCCTTACATCAGGTTCTGTTACCACATTATAATTTGTCTGTTTCGCGATAGCCCTGAGGATATCCTTTACGTCCGCATCCCGCAACGAGAAAGAGAAATAATCCTGGGGTCTGGCATTGTCGGGCGCTTTTGCCTTTTCCATCTGGAAGGATACCGGGCTCGGGATATCAACCGGTTTTGCTGTTGCTTTGGTCTCTGCAGGCTGTTTTTCCTTCGCCTGGTCGGTATGCGCGCAGGATACCAGGACAAGCAACATTACAATAAAAATAAGTCCTTTTTTCATTTCGCCCTCTCCGTACCTTTTGTTTTCGGCGTTTCTTCCTGGGTTACCATGTCCTCTATCTTTACCAGGTTGAGTACTCTCTTTAAACCGCTCCGAACGAGTATCACCTTGTCTTTTTGTATATCCTGTACCGTTTCACCGCCTATTATATCGCCTTTCTTTACAACCTCGTGGTCTATGATCGCGACCCTTTCGTTTCCTCTTTCCATGATCGCGACAAGCTTAAAGCTGATCTCCTGTCCCTGCGCCTGTCCCAGCCTTTTTTCTTCCCTGGATTTTGGCAGGAGGAACGGGTCCCGTGTCCATGCAACACCGAGTTTATCAAATTGTTCTTTATCAAATCTCTGCGGCATTACTGCCTTTCCATCTTTTGAAGGGATGCCGGGTACTGCTGCCCCGGGCTTTGC
>JAQTNJ010000204.1 GCA_028713955.1 Syntrophorhabdaceae bacterium | reverse complement strand
TCTTATTGATATACTGCCGGAGCAGCGTTTCACAAGTCCGCCGTCACGGTATACCGAGGCCTCTCTGATACGGACCCTCGAAATGAAGGGGATCGGACGCCCCTCGACGTATGCAACGATCGTCACGACCGTCCAGGACAGAAGTTATGTAAAGAAAGACAAGATGAAGCTCATGCCGACCCCGCTCGGCAAAACGATCAATAAGCTCCTGAGGGAGTTTTTTCCCCTGGTCCTGGATATCGGCTTTACCGCGACGATGGAAGAGATACTCGATCTTATCGAGGATGGGAAAAAGGATTGGGTAAAACAACTGGGGAGGTTCAACGTTGCCTTTGAAAAAGAACTCCATTCCGCCAAAGAGGGGATGGTAAGTCTGAAGAAGGAAGAGCGTGAGACCGATATCATCTGTGACAAATGCGGGAAGAAGATGCTTCTCCGGTGGAGTAAGAACGGAGAGTATCTCGTCTGCAGCGGAAAACCTGAATGCAAGAACAAGAAGAACGTCCGGATGGAAGAGGACGGAACGATAACAGCCGTTGAGGAAGAGGTGAAAGGGACATGCAGCGAATGCGGAGGGAACCTCCTCGAGAAAAGGGGGAAATTCGGAAGGTTCTTAGCATGCAGCAACTATCCCGCGTGTAAGCACACCGAGCCCTATTCACTCGGGTTCAGTTGTCCTGAAGAGGGCTGTATTGGAAAACTTGTGGAAAGGACTTCGAAGAAGAAAAAACGGTTTACGGCCTGCTCGCGCTACCCTGACTGCACCTTCGCGACCAACAGGGAACCCGCCGAGGGTCCATGTCCTTCCTGCGGGGCGCCTACGCTCTTTACTTACAGAAACAGGCCCCTTTGCCTCCGTAAGGGCTGCGGATGGAAATCAAAATAATCGGTGGTGGTTTAGCCGGCGCAGAGGCTGCCTACCAGATAGCGCGCCGGGGCGGGAACGTGGTCCTTTACGAGATGAGGCCGTCGGTCTTCACGCCTGCCCATAAGACCCCCTATCTCTCAGAGCTCGTCTGCAGCAATTCGTTGAAATCAACGGAGCTTACCAATGCCCACGGGCTCCTGAAAGAGGAGTTGAGAAGGCTTGATTCAATCATCATCCGCATTGCCGATGAGACATCTATACCGGGCGGCAAGGCCCTTGTTGTGGACAGGGAGGTGTTTTCCCGGAGGATAACCGAAGAGATTGAATCGAACCCCCGGATAACCGTTGTGAGGAAGGAGATACGGGAGATCCCGGAGGGGACTGTAATAATTGCAACGGGACCGCTCACGAGCGATGACCTCACAGAGAGCATAAAGACGCGAACGGGTGTTCATAACCTCTATTTTTATGACGCCATCTCTCCTATCATCGATGGGGACTCTATCGACATGGATAAGGCGTTCTTCGGTTCGAGATACCTGAAAGATGCCGTTGACTATCTGAATTGCCCCCTCACGGAGGAGGAATATGATACATTCTATGAAGAACTGACGCATGCCGGGAGGGTCGACCTCAAAGATTTTGAGGACGTTCCGTACTTTGAGGGTTGTTTACCGATAGAGGTCATGGCAGAGAGGGGGAAAAAGACCCTTCTCTATGGACCGATGAAACCTGTGGGTCTTGAAGACCGGCGGATCAGGAATAATCCCTGCGCGGTGATTCAACTGAGACGGGAAAATGAAGAAGGCACGATGTATAACATGGTTGGTTTTCAGACAAAGCTTAAATACCAGGAGCAGGAGCGGGTCTTCAGCCTTATCCCGGCACTTCGGAATGCTGTATTTTTACGACACGGAAGTATCCACAGGAACACTTACATCAACGCTCCAAAACTGTTAAACGAGAAACTTCAACTGAGGGGCGATGAACGGATCCTTTTCGCCGGGCAGATAACGGGGGTGGAAGGCTACGTGGAGTCTACCGCCTCAGGTCTCGTTGCGGGATTATCAGCGCATACGGCGGCAACGGGCCGCGGGTTTGTTCCTCCCCCTGAGGATACCTGCGTCGGTTCCCTTATGCGCTATGTATCAACGGAAACGGACAATTTTCAGCCCATGAATATCAATTTTGGTCTCCTCAAGGGTTATAATAAGAGGCAGAAGGAAAAGGCCATTGCATGCGCGCTGGAATCGATAGAAGAATGGAGAGAGACAGTATATCGTATATAGTATATCGTAGATCGTATGTCGCTGGATTTGTAAGTTCGAATTACAGTGTACACAACTGCGATATAGGGTTTGACGATATACGATATACGAACTACGATATACGGTTTATTTGGAGGTTGTATGGATTCAACAATCGAAAAACTGAAAAAGAAGGCTATCGACAGGCAGGATATCAATACTGCCGATGCGAAAAGACTCTATGAAATCGGCATCGCCAAGCCCTTCCTTTTAATGGCCCATGCAAATGAGATCCGGGAACATTTCAAAGGGAGGAGGATCAGCCTCTGCGGCATCATCAACGCAAAGTCCGGGGTATGCCCTGAAAACTGCAGGTTCTGCGCGCAGTCGGCGCATTATCACACCGATGCCCCTGTATACCCCCTTGTAACCACCGGGGAGATCCTTGAAAAGGCCCGTACAGCAAAGGACGCAGGGATCCATTTATTTAGTGTCGTAACAAGCGGAACATGTATATCGGACAATCAGGAGTGGCAGGTGATCTGCCGTGCTGTTGAAGGTATTAATAACATGGGTATCCGATCATGTGCCTCACTTGGGCTGCTCGATGAAGAGACGGCAAACGGTCTGGCAAGGGCCGGCCTGTTCAGATACCATCACAACCTTGAGACGGCCCGGAGCTTTTTTGGCAACATCTGCACAACCCACGACTATGAGGAGGATATCAAGACCTTGCACATAGCAAAGAATGCAGGTCTTTCAGTCTGTTCGGGGGGGATCATAGGCCTCGGCGAAAACATGGTGCACCGTATCGAACTTGCCATGACGCTAAAGGAAGCCGATGTGGACTCAATACCGATCAATATCCTCAATCCCATTCCCGGAACACCCCTTGAGAACGTTTTACCTCTCACCCCGATCGAGGTCCTCCTCACCGTTGCAATCTTCAGATTTATCCTCCCTGGTAAAGATATCAAGCTCTGCGGCGGCAAAGAGAAAAACCTGCGGCAGCTTTTGCCCCTCAGTATCATCGCGGGCTGCAATTCATTGATGACCGGCAATTATCTCACCACCCTCGGCAGGGATACGGTGCATGATATCGAGATGATCCGGGACTTGGGATTGGAAGTTGCGATAGAACAATAATCAAACACCAACTAACCGAGGGGTTCATGGAGCCAGCATGCGGCATCGGGATATCCCCGCAAACACGCTCATTGCGCTCCAGCGGCTTACATTCGCTCGCGTTCGGCTTCGGAACTTTTGCTTGCGCAAAAGACCGAGCTTCCTCGCCTCACGACGGTTTGCTCAGGATACCCCGACACCGCATGCTGGCGCAGCTTCCATTTCAACCAGACACTTGTATAACTAAAATAACAATGAATTTTAGTTTGATTATTGCTCGTTGGGTATTAATTGGTGATTGGTTATTGTGTTTTCTTATCCTACTGCTGAACCGAGTTTAAAGATTGGCAGGTACATGGCGACGACAAGCCCGCCGAGGATAACGCCGAGAAAGGCCATGATCATCGGTTCCATGAGCGCCGTCATGTTTGTTACGAGGGCGTCAACGTCATCCTCGTAGAAGTCTGCTATTTTATTGAGCATATTGTCCAGGGCGCCCGTTGATTCACCAACCTGAACCATCTGAACGACCATTGGCGGGAATATGCCGGCCTGTTCCAATGGCTCCGACATGCTCCTTCCTTCGCTGATCCGCTCTTTTGCAACCACCAGCGCCTCTTCTACGATCTTGTTCCCGGCAACCTTTGCAACGATATCGAGGCTTTCAAGGATGGCGACACCGCTGGAGAGGAGCGTCGCAAGGGTCCTTGTAACCCTCGCGACAGAGGCCTTTATCGTTAAAACACCGAATATGGGTAATTTCAGTGTCAGCCTGTCAATCGTTTTCCTGCCGCCCTGTGACTGGTAATACTTCTTAAAAGCGAAAAAGATACCTACTACAGCGGCAATAATGTAGATTATGCCGCCCTTTACCGCCCTGCTTAAGTTAACGACGATCTGTGTCGGCATAGGGAGGGTGGCACCCATGTCCTTGAACATTGTCTCAAAAACAGGAATAACAAAGATCAAAAGGACAAAGACGACACCGACAGCGACGACGACGATGCTTATCGGGTATATCATGGCAGATTTGACCTTGGATTTGAGCTTTTCTGATTTTTCCATGTATACGGAGAGCCTCTGGAGGACACCGTCCAGCAAGCCGCCCTCTTCGCCTGCGACGACAAGGTTGACGAAGAGCTGGTCAAAACACTGCGGATAATCCCTGAGAGCGTCGGCGAACCGTGAACCGCCTTCTATCTTCTCTTTTATCTCCCGGACGATCCCTCTCAGATTGACATCTTCAATCTGTGCCCCGAGTATCTCGAGGGATTGAACAAGGGGAAGACCGGATGTGATCATCGTGGAAAGCTGTCTTGTGAAGATCACGATCTGGAGCGTGGGTACCTTTGCCTTGGGACTATATTTTTCCTTCTTTTCCTCTTTTTTCTCGACGAATTTGGTAAGGATAACACCGTCTTTTCTGAGGATCGCACGGAGAGAATCTTCGGATGGGGCCTTTGTTGACCCTTTCCTTGTTGTACCGGAGACTGTTTTACCTTCCCATTCGTATAGCGGCATAAGTCAATAATACATGAAAAAAATATTTATGCAAAGAAAAATTTACTCCCTTACCACCGTATAGAACGTCGTGTTATCTCTCTTGATGAGTATAACCACGCCTTCTTTGATATTTACCCGTTTCATGGCCTCTCTGAAGTCGGCAACATTCCGTATCGGTTTCCTGCCGATCTCCTTGATAATATCACCGGACCTGACATCTCCGTCCTGTGCCGGACTGCCCGGTAATACATCCGTTACGATAACGCCTCTCTTATCTTTCAAGCTGAGATGTTTTGCGATCTCCGGGGTAATATCCTGGACAACGAGACCGAAATCTTTCTCTATTTCAGGTTTTTTCGAAGCCTTCAGGCCTTCTTCCTGGAGCTCTGCAATAACGATCTCAACCTCGATCGGTTTTCCTTCACGTATCAAACCAACCTTCACCTTTTTGCCGATCTCTGTTGCGCCTACAAGCCGCGGGAGCTGATCATTGTCCTTGATCTTTTTACCATTGTACGTAACGATAACGTCTCCCCTCTTAATCCCTGCCTTTTCAGCGGGGCCCTGTTCCATAACGTCTGCAACTAATGCACCTTCAGATTCGGTGAGACCAAAATTCTTTGCAATCTCAGGCGTCACCTTCTGGATAACGACACCCATCCATCCTCTCGCTACCTTACCTTTTGTCTTCAACTGCGGAAGCATATCTTTGGCAACATTGATAGGGATGGCAAATCCAATGCCCTGTCCACCGGAAACAATCGCTGTATTGATACCGACAACCTCGCCTTTCAGATTGAGAAGCGGTCCCCCGCTGTTGCCGGGGTTGATCGAGGCATCAGTCTGGATAAAATCGTCATATGGTCCGGCGCCTATTACCCTTCCTTTTGCGCTGACTATGCC
>JAQTNJ010000203.1 GCA_028713955.1 Syntrophorhabdaceae bacterium | reverse complement strand
AACAGAATTCCAAAAAATCGTTGGCAAGGAAAATGCCCTAACGTCCCCTGAGGCGTTAAAGGCCTATTCCTATGACGGCACCACAAGCTGGATCCACGAGCCCGACATTGTCCTTTTTCCCACATCGGCGAAGGAGATCTCTGCCATCATGAAGATCGCGAACGCGGAGAAGATACCTGTTACCCCGAGGGGCGGCGGGACAAACGTAAGCGGCGGCTCGGTGCCGATCGAGGGAGGCATTGTCATATGCTTCACCAAGATGAACAAGATAGTGAAGATCGATAAAGAGAACCTGACCGCCACCGTGGAGCCCGGCGTCGTCCTCATGGACCTGAATATGGCCCTTGGCAGGGAAGGCCTTTTCTTCCCGCCTGACCCGCAGAGTTTCCTGGGCGCCACGATGGGCGGGATCATCGCCGAGAACGCCGGGGGACCTGCCTGCGTAAAATACGGGGTGACCAAGCAGTACATCCTGGGCCTCGAGGTCGTGCTCGCCAACGGCGACATCGTCAATCTCGGCGGAAGGACGCTGAAGAACGTGGTCGGCTACGACCTCATGCACATCTTCATCAGCTCCGAAGGGACCCTCGGGATCATCGCGAAGGCAGAGCTGAAGTTAAACCCCCTCCCCAAGGCGAGAAAGACGATCATGGCGGTCTACGCCGACGTTGCCGTGGCCGGGGAAAGCGTCTACCGGGTCCTTGAAAACGGCGTGATCCCCGACAAGATCGAGTTCCTCGACAACTGGGTGATCAACAGGATCGAGGAGATGATGCCCATGGGGCTTCCGAAAGACGCGGACGCGGTGTTGCTCTTCGAGTGCGACGGCATCCCCGAGGCAGTGGAGAAGGAGGTCGAGCAGATCGTCGAGATCACGAAGAAATACGGCGCGGTGGACGTACGGGTTGCCAAGGACCAGGCCGAGGCGGACAGATACTGGCTCGCGAGACGCGCGGGGTTTGCCGCGGTCTTCGGCAAGGCCCCCACGGTCCTGGCGGAGGATGTCACCGTTCCGAGGAACAAGATGCCCGATCTCATCAGGAAATGCAAAGAGGTAGCGAAGAAATACAATCTGGAGATTACCGTTCTGGGACACGCGGGCGACGGCAATCTTCACCCCTCCATCCTCACGGACATCAACAATAAAGAGGCCTACGAAAGGGCGCTCAAGGGTCTCGATGAGATCATCGGGGCTACCGTTGAGCTCGGCGGCGTCCTCTCCGGAGAACACGGCATCGGTCTCGAGAAGCAGAAATTCTTCCGGCGGGTCATCGATCCCAACATAATCAATATGATGAAGGGCGTCAAGCAGCTTTTTGATCCGAACAATATCATGAATCCTGGCAAGATCTGGTAGGAGAAGGGGGAAGCTTTGGATAACTTGAAAGAACTGAAAAAAATAGAACAATACGCCGCCCAGTGTATGAAGTGTGGTTTCTGCAGCTTCTTCTGTCCCGTCTACCAGGAAGAGCACACGGAGACCAGCGTGGCACGGGGGAAAAACTACCTCGTGCGGGAGATCCTGGCCGGCAGGCAGGAATTTACCAAGGAGATGGGCGAGATCATCGGCAAGTGCCTTCTGTGCAAGCGGTGCGCTGCCAACTGCCCGTCGAAGACGCAGATCGACCGCGTTGTCGTCGGGGCCAGGGCAGAGATGGTGAAGAAAAAGGGTCTCGGCGCTATCAAGAACTTTGCCTTCAGGAAGGTGATGGCGAACCGGAAGGCGTTCGGGAAGTACGTGAAGCTGGCAAAGGCGTTTCAATGGCTCCTGCCGAAGACGGAAGGGAAGATCAGGCATCTCCCTGACTTCCTGAAGGCCCTGGGCCAGGGGAGGAATATCCCGGCGCTTGCCGACAAGTTCCTCCGTGAGATAGTGAAGCCGGTATATAAACCGCAAAACAATGAAAAGCCAACGATGAAGGTCGGTTTCTTCATGGGCTGCGCCACCGATTTTGTCTACCCTGAACTGGGACTGAAGCTCATCGATTTTCTTACAAAGAGAGGGATAGAGGTCGTTGTTCCCGAGAGCCAGAGCTGCTGCGGGGCGGCGATCTACTTCAGCGGTGATGTTGAAACAGGAAGGCTGCTGGCGGAAAAGAACATCGAGGCCTTCAAGGATGTTGATTATATCGTCACGGCCTGCGGTACCTGCAGCTCAACGCTCAAGGACTACCAGAAATATCTTCCCGACAACGAAGACCAGCAGAAACGCTATGAGGCATTCGAGAAGAAGGTAAAAGACGCTACCGAATTTATCATCGATATCATGAAGGTAAAGCCCGAAGAGCTCACATTGAAGAAGGAGTTTGAAGGCAAGACCGCTACCTGGCATGATCCGTGCCACCTCATACGGTACCAGAACATCAAGGACCAGCCGAGGGCGATCCTCAAGGGTCTGAAAGGACTGAAATACGCAGAGATGCCCAACGCGGATCTCTGCTGCGGTATGGGCGGTTCCTTCAGCGTCTACCATTACGACCTGACGAAAAAGATAGCAGCGAAAAAGATGAACGGCATCAAGGCGACGGGGGCGGATATCGTGGTAACGGCATGTCCGGGCTGCATGATAAACCTTATTGACAATGTGTTGCAGAACAAGATGCCCCAGAAGGTGTACCATCTGCTGGAGCTTGTTGAGTAAAAAGAGGTTTTTAAAAAATATTTATTAACAAAAACATATTGAGGAGGTATTATGAAAAACGGTCACTGGATGACGGCAAAAGACGTTTTGAGGGTAAACGCCTTTAAATGGCCGAACAAGATCGGAATCAAGGATTTGTACAAGGCTTACACATTCAAACAATGGGATGAAAGAGCCAGCAGACTCGCAAACGCCCTTGCGGATATGGGTATGAAAAAGGGTGACAGGTTTGCGGTCCTTGCGTACAACTGCGTGGAATGGCTTGAGATCTATGGAGCAGCAGCAAAAGGCGGATTTATATGTGTACCCCTTATGTTCAGGCTTGCACCTGTGGAAATGGAATACAACATCAATCACAGTGAGTGCAAGGTTTTTATCGTTCAGGGCGGATCAGATCCCGCTGACGGCAAGGAATTCCCATGGATAAAACAGGTGAATGAGATGAAGAAAAACCTGCCTACCGTGGGAAAATACGTTTCTTTCGCCTTTGACAACCCGCACTACGATGGTTTCGTCTCCTATGAAGATGCCCTCGCAAAGGCAAGCCCGGAAGAACCGGCAACGGCAGTTGACGCCGATGACCCGTGGGTGATCATGTATACAGGCGGAACAACAGGAAAACCGAAAGGGGTTGTGAAGACCCACGCATCCTTGTTTGCCCAGTATTTCATCATGATCTTTGACCACCAGTTCAACTTTGACGATTGCAATCTCCTTGTAATGCCCTGCTGCCACGTCAACTCACTCTTTTATTCCTTCGTGGCAACCTGGGTGGGCGGCACTGTTATGGCCTATAACATGATAAGCTTTAGTCCCGAGAACCTTTTGAAAACCTTCTCAGACCATAAAGTCACCTTTACATCCCTGGTACCAACCCACTACATCATGATGCTTGCCCTGCCGGATGACGTAAAGAAGAAATATGATCTGAGCACTGTTAAGAAACTCCTTATCTCCTCTGCCCCGGCAAGAAGGGATACGAAACTCGGCGTATTGAAGATGTTTCCGAATTCAGAGCTCAATGAAGCGTATGGCTCCACCGAGGCGGGCATTGTTACCGTTCTTAAACCGAATGAACAGCTTACTAAACTCGGTTCCTGCGGCCGTGAGGTTATTGGTACGGACCTGATCAAATTTTATGATGAGGAAGGCAACCTCGTGACGAAACCGAACGAAGTCGGTGAGCTTTACTCAAGAAGCCCGATGCTCTTCGAGGAATACTGGAAGGATCCCGAGAAGACCAAGGCAGCCATGAAGGGCGAATACTTCAGCGCAGGCGATATGGGGTACAGAGATGAAGAGGGCTATATCTATCTCGTTGACAGAAAGGCCAACATGATCATCTCCGGCGGCGAGAACATCTTCCCTTCAGAGGTCGAGAATTGTGTTGGTGGAAACCCGAAGGTCAAAGACGTTGCGGTTATCGGCGTGCCGCATGAGAAATGGGGCGAACAGGTAACTGCGGTTGTCGTTCTCCATGAGGGACAGACTGCAACACCTGAAGAGATCACCGCCCACTGTAAGGGTAAGATAGCCGGTTTCAAGGTGCCGAAGAACATTATCTTCATCAAGGATGAAGAGATGCCGAGAAGCGGCGCCGGCAAGATACTTCACAGGATGCTGAGAGAAAAATACGGAAAGTGGGCTGACCACCAGTAAGATAGGTTGTTACAGAAAAAACGGGGGCTTTCATGCCCCCGTTTTTTTATCCATGGCAGGCTCTTTTCGTTGTTACACGGCGCGGAGATGTGCTATAAATACACTATGGTAAAGGATTACTCGCTTTACTTGCAGGTCGGAGACAGGGTGTACCACAAATATTATAAGCGGTGGGGTCTCGGCATCGTTGTGGAAGAACGGAGGTCTGAACTCCCCGGTGGTTTCTGTTATGTGCGGATAGATTTTCAGGACGGGAAGCTGCGGGTATTTGATAATAATTTCAAGAGCGGGAGCTGCTGCTATTATGCGGGCATAGAGAAGATCGATGACCGTAAGTACAGGATCCAGTACTTTGAGGACAGACAAAACGGGAATACCAGGCCGGGAAGAAAGGCATTGTTGAAAGGCAAAGAGTAATTTACTACAATAACGGGAAAGGTATGGATATCGAATTAACAAAATATGTCCGTGGAGCAGGGTGAGCGTCAAAGATAGGTCCGGGTGACCTGACGAACATCCTTTGCGGGATAGAGATTCCAGAGGACAAAAACGTGATTGTCGGTATAGAAGGTTTTGAGGACGCCGGTGTCTACAAGATCACCGACGAGGTCGCCATTGTCCAGACAATAGATTTTTTTACGCCCATTGTGGACGATCCTTACTGGTTTGGACAGATCGCCGCGGCGAATGCCCTGAGTGACATCTATGCCATGGGCGCTGTGCCGAAGACGGCGTTGAACATGGTATGCTTTTCCCTGAAAAGATTTGGCATAGCCGTTCTCAAGGAGATTATCAGGGGAGGGATAGACAAGATAAGGGAGGCAGACGTAAGTCTCCTGGGGGGACACAGTGTTGATGACGAAGAGATCAAGTACGGTCTTTCGGTAACCGGTGTTGTTCATCCCGACAGGGTTATTTTGAATGAAGGGGCACTCCCCGGTGACGCCCTGATCCTGACGAAGCCGCTTGGCACAGGAATTTTGAACACAGGGATTAAAGGGAAGGTCCTCAGTGAAGGTTCTATCAAAAGATTGGTTGAGATCATGGCGCAACTGAACAGAAAGGCATCGGAGGCAATGCTCTCTGTCAGGACGCACGCAGGTACGGATGTGACGGGTTTCGGGCTTGTGGGCCACCTCAAGGAGATGATCAGGGAATCTATCGGCGTGGAGATATTCAAAGACAGGATCCCCTATTTCGCGGAGGCAGTGGAACTCGTGAAATCCGGCTTTGTACCCGGCGGTCTGTACAGGAACAGGGATTTTTATAAAGAGCATGTCATAAGCGAGGTGGAGGACTTCTTCTACGATATTATCTTTGATCCCCAGACGTCGGGAGGCCTGCTTTTCGCCGTGGCGC
>JAQTNJ010000202.1 GCA_028713955.1 Syntrophorhabdaceae bacterium | reverse complement strand
CCATGAGCGCCACCGAGTACCCCATGTCCCTGAAATATTCGGCGATCGTGATCCCGGTAAAAACGCTCGCCTCCCGTGCCGCTACGGGCATGTTTGATGTGTTCGCAACGAGCACGGTCCGTTCCATGAGCGGCTCACCGGAGGCCGGGTCCTTGAGATGAGGGAATTCCATCAGCACATCGGTCATCTCGTTCCCGCGTTCCCCGCATCCGACATATACCACGATCTCCGCGTCGGCCCACTTTGCGAGCTGGTGCTGCACGACCGTCTTACCGCTGCCGAAAGGCCCGGGCACACAGGCAGTACCCCCTTTCGTAATAGGGAAGAACATATCGATCACACGCTGACCCGTTGTCATGGGATCGACAGGCATAAGCTTTCTCGCCACAGGGCGTGGATCGCGGACAGGCCATCTCTGGACCATGGTGATGCTGAACTGGCCTTCAGACCCTTCGATTACCGCCACCTCACTGTCCACATTACCGGTTACCGGCCCTATCTTCCTGACGACACCCGATCTTCCGGGAGGCACCATGATCTTATGGACTACAAGGTTGCTTTCCTGCACCGTGCCCAGGATATCACCGGGTTCAACAGGGTCGCCAACCTTTGCGACAGGCTTGAAGTTCCACTTGCTCGATCTGTCGAGCGCCGGTCTCTCTGCGCCGCGCACGATATACTCGCCAAAATCCTGCGCCAGCGTATCGAGCGGTCTCTGGACCCCATCGTAGATTGACCGGATAAGGCCCGGACCCAGTTCTACGCTAAGCGGCTCCCCTGTCCTCGCCACCGGCTGGCCGGGTCCGATCCCCTCCGTCTCTTCGTAGACCTGTATCGAGTAGTCATTACCCTTGATCTCGATAATTTCACCAAAGAGATTCGCTTCGCCCACACGAACCATCTCGTACATACGCGCACCGGTAAGCCCGCGGGCTATTACCAGTGGTCCCGATACCTTTACAACTTCGCCGCTATTCCCGTTCATATCCCCTACCCCTGGATCATCTAATTTGTGTCTTTGCCCAGAATATCAATACACAAGGAACACTCAACAGCTTTTCTGATCTCCTGAAAGCTCACATGCCTGCTCCCCTCATGCGTCGGGATAATCGACAGGATGGTTGAGCACCTCTGGCGGAATTCCCTGATCGCCTCAGGGTTTTCGCTTGCCATACTCTCTGTAACAAGAACGAAACCGACCTCGGGGTCACGTGAGAGGGCAATCAGTTCCTGCAGCAGTTTCGCATTATCCTCCAGCGGGATAACCTCAAACCCAACACCCTTGAATCCGAGTATCAGATGCTTCTCTCCTATGGCAACGGCCTTAGACATAACAGTCCTTCAATCTTTGTTTCAGCAGGCTTTGATCGATGCGATTAAGTCTGCCGGTAACGACCAGTTTCAGATTCTGCATTTCCACGAGAAAACCGGAGAGGAAGGAAAAGACCCTTTCCGGACCCGCGGTTTGAAATTTTCCGTCGCGGGCGATCCTGACGAGATGGTTTGTCGCCCTCAGTTCAAAACCTGAGATCTGATCGTCCATCTCCAGTTCCATAGACTCGGCAAAAAGCTCACCGATCTCCCCCCCTATTACTGCTTGCCATGCCTCAGGATTCTGTATGCCGGTCAGTTCCGTTATGACGGATGTAAAATCACCGAGAGGGAGAAGGTACTGCTGATAACGCTTCGTTTGAATACCCTGTTTCACCGCTCTCCACAGGATAATAACGATGGACGCGAGGATTTTGTCATTCACGTATGTCCTGATCATCTCCGATTCCAATCCCTGAGCCAAGGAGAGGAGATGTCTCAGGTACGCGCCATCGAGAAAGGTATCTATAACGCCGGGAAAAACCTCATACGCTTCACCCTCCCCAAATCCCCCGGCTTCGGTAACGGGCCCCGGGAGATCGGCAAAATCCCCGTGAGCTATTGCTGAAAGCTTTTCATGGCTCAGGATTCCCATGGGGAAGGGAAATGTCGTCGTGCCGCTGAATGCATTCTTCAGGTTCAGATAATCACTCTGCAGGAGGAAGATATCGGCGGGTATCGTTGAAGGAGAGTCACTTCGCATAGAGATTGCCATATCATGAAAACACCTGTCTGCAAGGGCGCTGAAGTCTTCCCAGACCGTGCCGGGCGTCAGGTAATCCCCGAGGAATGTCTCCTGGAGATGCAGAACAATATCGTCGATACGTTCCTGGGTGATAATGCCCATGAAAAACTCCCTTGGCAGGAAATGGTCTTCGAGGGCGCTTATCCTTCCTGACACAAAACCCCACTGTGGAATATTTGGTATCTTTGGAAACATTGTCCGTTATCCTGAAAACAATTCTTTTGCAATAAACGGCATTGCCTCTGCCTCGATATCTTTCAGAATAGTGCCGAGCGTCTGATCAACCTCATAGTCTTCCCCGATGAAAACAAATCCACCGGGTTCATGCAGCCAGTCCGTCTCATCCAGGACGATCCTGGCTTCCGGGTTTCTCGGTTTGTTGACATCGGAAAGTATCCCGGCAAAACGCTGTTTCTCCCCGTTGTGAACACGAAGTTTTCCCCCCGATCCGCCCGCAGCTTTCTCGACAAGACGCCCCATGAGTTCTCCATACTTATCGTCCGGCCAGTTCAATATCTCTTCCATAGCCGTTTGAAAAAGGGAACGAAGCAGCAGATTGCGCTTCTCGAGAACCTGTTTATTCGCAATGCCTTTGAACTGGATGAGTTTCCGGTTGAACTCGTCCTCTATTGCTGCAGTGCGTGCCTGATAAGATCGCTCGATCTCCCGGGCGATCTCTTCTTTCCTGGCAGCGAAGAGTGCATTAGTATGCTTCTTCGCATTTTCAACAATACGGGCAGCCTCTTTTCTGGCATTCGATAACACTGCTTCCCGGATCTTTTCTAAGCCCATAATCTCAACACACCTCGTTTCTTACAGACCAAGAGACTTAATGGCAAGTGGTTGCGTAAGGAATATGATAAAAAGAACAGTCGCAAGAAGCGCAACAACGGCATATGTTTCGACAAAGGCCGGAAACAGAATAGCCCGCCCGGCAGCCTCCGGTCTTCTGGCAATAAGTGATATGCCCGCGGCGGATGCCTCACCTTGCTTGATCGCAGAGATCAAGAGGGCCAGACCGCACCCGAGACCGATAAAAAACAATGCGAAACCGGTTCCCAGGGTGATTTTCAGGACCGACCCGCCGATGAGTCCTGTCTGCGTCATCATAAGGATCGCAGCAATAAATCCGTAGAATCCCTGTGTTCCGGGCAGGGCAAGCATGATGAGCATGCGGCCAAAGAGTTCGGGTTTTTCACGAAGAACCCCTGCACACTGATGCGCCGCAATTGCGATACCCCATGCCGAGCCGCATCCTCCCAAACCAAATGCCAGGCCTGCTCCCGCGTAACACAGACCGCGTCCCAGTTCAATCCATTCAGGCGACATGTTTTTCTCCTCCAATGATCGTTTCTATAATTCATGCCGGAAAGCCTTTCTCCCCGGTTCCGGCAAATTATGTTGCCCCGATCCTGATCAACCTTGACAAATCTCGCATCATTTACCCGTCTTCTTCATAATAAACATGGGCGAATCAAAACCAAGCGGTTGGAACGGCCTTGCTCCGCCCTCATAAAACCTGCCGAAAAATTCAACGAAGAGCAGTCTCATTGAGTGGACAAATGCGCCGAGCGCACTGATGAGGAAGTTGAACAGGTGACCGGCTAAAAGCATAATGATGAAAAGAAACATCCCGACATAGGGAATATCCCTGAGCATGCCCGCCATGAGATTAAAGGCCATGGCAACGATCGAGGTGGTCAGGCCAAGGGCGAGGAGCCTGCAGTAGGACAGGATATCGCCGATAAAAGCCGTTATACCATAGCTCCCCATAATCCCATAGAGACTGACAAACCCTCCCGCGATCTTCCCGAAAGGGCTCTTGATGTCTCTCCCCTGCGTCAGTATCAACCCGACCGCTCCTGCCGTAAAAAGCCACAACCCCGTGTTGAATATTTTCGGCGGGATGTCGCCGAAGATCTTTCCTACTATCATCAGCAAACCGGTTAATGTCACTATCCAGCAGACACCGTCAGAAAAAGCGCCCAGCATGTCCCTGTTTCTGATCGCGCTGTACATCCTGAGTATTATACCGAAGAACTGATTGAGCACGCCGATCCCGAGCGCGGCCATAAGCGCTACAATGGTCTTCTCCATGGGGTCGATGACAACGAACTTCTGCTGGAGTAAGCTGAGGATATTCCCCTGACCGAGGTATTCCGGTTTATAGAGATCTCCGAACCAGGAGCCCATTAACGCGCCGAATACCACGCTGCTGATCCCGCCATAGAGGAGTATGCGCGACAGGTTGTTGACTCCCTTGTATATCTTTGTTTTGGTGTTCAGGTAAGTGCCCATTGTCGCAAGCATAAGACCGTAACCCACATCACTGAAACATATTCCAAAAAAGACATAGAAGTTAAGCTGCATAAACGGGGTCGGATCAAAACCTCTGTAACGCGGAAGTCCGAACATCTCGGTAAGAAGCTGGATGGGCTTCAAAAGATAAGGCGAAGAGATACTCACCGGTACATCATCTTCCGGGGCAGGATCCTCCATGGTAACCATGGATTCAGGAAATTCCCCGTTGATCGTTGTTATAAATATGCCGGTATCCTTTGCCCTTATATATCCCTTCAGTATGTGTACCCACTTGCCGTGAACACCTTTCATGGAAGCGATGTGCTCATTACGGACATTTGTCCAGTAAGCCTTTAGAACAAGGAGAGAGCGGCGGCCTTCACCGGTTCTTCGTCCGACAACGAGGGGATGTATCTTTTCCGAGATCCCGACGATCTGGTCACGGTATCTTCCAAGATCTTCCTTCAACTCACTGATACGATCTGAAATCTTCTCCCGGTGCCCTGGAAGCTGGATCTCGTCAAATTCGATAGAGGCAAGGGCTTTCCGTACCTCCTCTGCATCATCCTTCAGAAAGGCAAAGACCATCCTTGTCTTCTCCGTCGAAGAAGAAGGGTTCATGTACGGTTGGACATCATCGGGCATTACTTTTGGCTTGACCTCTTCCCATGCAGCCTTTGCCCATGCTTCTTCCGCGGGGTTGATCAGGGTGATGTTTTTTTTCGGCACATATCCGACAACGAGGTTAACGTGTACGGGCGAAAAGAAATCCGCGAGATTGAAAGGAAGGTCCCTGATGGGGTTAAGTTCTTTTAATTCGCTTTCTATCTCCCCGATCACTCTCTCGGAACGGCGATAGACCTCATCCAGCTCATACGCATACTGATAGCGTTCCTCGAGGTCATATCCGTTGAGGACAGCGTCGATCTCTTTCTGTGTTGTCACAAGAGGAAGCGGCGTCAGGCCTTTTATAAAACTTTCCTGCTCAGGATAAAAGATATTTGTGAGGTTGAGGATAAAATCGATCTTACGGAGAGTCTCATCAACGTCTTCCATGGATGCTTCATAGCCTTTGAATACGGCATTCTCGTCGAAGAGGTCCTTCGTATCAATAACCTCCATCATGCCAAGATGGTTGATCGTCTTTATCAAACGTCTGTTTGAATCTTTTGGGCTTACGATCGTTATCTTTTTTAACGCCTCAATGGCCATAGGTTTTCGCTATAAATTTTTACACCGGGATACAATCAGCCCCACCTGCTTCCGGAGGCTGTCAT
>JAQTNJ010000201.1 GCA_028713955.1 Syntrophorhabdaceae bacterium | reverse complement strand
CGTAACTTATAATGTATATCTATCGTTTATGAAAAGGTTTCCTTATCTCATACCGGTATTGCTGATCATCGGCTTCAGCGGGATCGTTGCTCAGACAATACTGCTCAGAGAACTGCTCATTATCTTTTCCGGAAACGAATTTTCCATCGGGATCATCATCGGTTCATGGGTAATCTGGGAAGCAGCAGGCGCATATCTGGGCGGTCGTCAAAAGAACAACTACCGAAACACCCTCAATCTCTTTCTTGTTGCGATGATCCTCTTCTCATTATTTTTTACAGCCACCATCTACGGAATACGTATTGCCAAAGTCATCGCAGGGATACCGCCGGAAATAGGCGCCGGCATTATACCCATTCTCTACACATCATTCTTCGTTCTCCTGCCCGCGGGTCTTCTACACGGTTTCGTTTTTACGCTCATGTGCACGATACATGACCGGGCCACGGGTGAAGGCCCTTCATCCATCGGCAAGGTCTATTTCTATGAGATGCTGGGAACGGTCCTTGGCGGGATCTGCGTCAATTATCTCTTCATCCCCTATTTTCAGTCATTTCAGATCGCGTTGTCTATGGCTATCCTGAACGGTGTCGCCTGCCTCTTCATTGCGCTGCCTTTCTTTGAAAGAAAAAGGACACCCCAGGTAACAGCGAGCCTTCTGTCCATCATCGTTCCCTGCGTGATGCTCATCGGGGGCAGCGCCGATGCAATGCACAGAAATGCCATCAGGCACCAGTGGCAGGGGAAAAACGTTGTCTACTATGCAAACTCCCTTTACCAGAACATAGTTGTTATCAGGAACGACAACCAGTATACCTTTTTCTCTGACGGGATCCCGCTTATCACGACACCGGTACCGGATATTGCCTTCGTTGAAGAGTTCGCCCATTTCCCCCTGCTGTACCATCACTCCCCGGAGACAATCCTCGTGCTCCATGGCGGGGCAGGCGGCGTGATCAATGAGATACTGAAATACCCGACAGTGAAGCGGGTAGATTACATCGAAACCGACCCCCTGCTTCTGAAAACCATAAAAAGATTTCCTGCCGATCTCACACAGGAAGAACTCAATAACCCCCTTGTTCACTTGCACTATACTGACGGCAGGATCTTCGTAAAAGAAAGACATACAAAATACGATGTAATCCTGCTCGGCCTGCCTCCTCCCGCCACACTCCGGACAAACAGGTTCTTTACGGAGGAATTTTTCGGCGCCGTGAAAGACATCCTGAAAGAAAAAGGGATATTCGCCCTCACCATGACCGGTTCGCTTACGTACTACAGCAAAGAGCTCAAGGATCTGAACGGCTGTATCCTGAACACTATCGCCAAAGTTTTCCCGAATCTCTTCGTTATCCCCGGAGATGTAAACCTCATCCTTGCCTCACAATCAGCGGACATCCTGCACGGCTCACCGGTAACCCTCTGTAACAAGATCACGGACTACGGTCTCAAAACAAACCTCATCACCATGCCCCACCTTACATACCGCCTCGACCAGGACAGAAGAATCTGGTTTGCGTCCTCCGTAAAGACCTCAGATATGCCCGTAAACAGAGATCTTTCTCCTGAAGGCCTTTTCCTCAATATCGTGTATCAAAACATCCTCTTCACACCATCACTAAAGAAACCGTTGGAATTCCTGAGGGGAATCAATCTTCTCACGGCATCAATATCTGTAGCCATTCTCTTCTTTCTTGGCCTTTTTCTGACACGATTTTACAAAAGGCTCACTATCCCCCTTATCATAGGAACAACCGGCTTTACTGCTATGATATTTGAGCTGGTACTTTTATTCAGCTTTCAGATATTTTACGGGTATATCTTCTATGAGGTCGGCATTCTCATCGCCACTTTCCTTGGCGGCATGGCCATGGGAGCCATTATCATAACCACACGCTTAAAGGACATGAAAAACCATACCGGGATATTCCTGTCCATCGAGGCAGCTATGATCCTCTTTGCTCTCCTCCTTCTTCTTATCTTCTCTTCGCTCAAGGTGAGCTCCGTTTACAGCCCGGCGCTTTTACATCTCCTCTTCATCGTTCTCCTCTTCATATCAGGCATTATAACCGGTGCAGAATTCCCCCTGGCAAACGCACTCTATTTTAAAGACAATACCATAGGAAGGACGGCCGGTCTTATCTATGGCGCTGACCTTCTTGGCGGCTGTATCGGGGGGGTCGCCGGCGGCTTTATACTCCTCCCCATCCTCGGTTTATTGCATGGCTGCATTCTCATCGCCATGCTGAAGACAGGCAGCCTTTTCTTGTTAATCTGTCAGAGAAAGTAGTATAATAAAAAAACTCAATATCGGTCTTTTTTCATGTTTACGCGAAGAGATTTCATCAAGATAGCCTTCTTAGCCCCTGCAGCGTTACAACTTGAGGCAAGGGAACTCATCCGGAAGGACCCCCTTTCCCTGAAAGAGGCCCTCTACTATAAGGTCGTTGATACAAGGAAAGGTACTGTCGAATGTCGGCTATGTCCGAGAGGCTGTACGATCCCTGAAGGTGAGTCCGGTTTCTGCCGTGCGAGGAAAAATATAAAAGGAAAACTCTATTCACTCGGCTACGCATCGCCCTGCGCGGTTCACATCGATCCCATAGAGAAAAAACCATTCTTCAATGTCTATCCGGGGAGTTTGAGCTTCTCCGTCGCCAGCGCTGGCTGTAACCTGCGATGCGCATTCTGTCAGAACTGGCAGATATCCCAGGTCTCTCCGGAAGATACCATCAATCAGTCCCTGACCCCTGAAAGGCTTGTGACACTCGCAAAACAGGACCGATGCAGAAGCATCGCATATACTTATACAGAACCCACAAACTTCTTCGAATATATGCTGGACACCGCAAAGACAGCCGGCAGCAAGGGTATCCTTAATGTATGTCACTCGAATGGATATATCAATCCGGAACCCCTCAAGGCGCTCTGCAAGTATCTTGACGCGGCGAACATAGACCTCAAGGGATTCAGCACATCCTTTTACAACAAACTCTGTGAAGCAGAGCTTGAGCCCGTCCTGGAAACGATAAAAACCCTCAAAAGATCAGGTGTCTGGGTGGAGATCACCAATCTCGTCATACCGGGATACAACGATAATCAGAAGATGCTGACGGATATGTGCCAGTGGGTTTATAAAAATGCCGGTGCTGATGTTCCGCTCCACTTCTCCCGTTTCTTCCCCATGTACAGAATGACCGGCATATCTCCGACACCGGTAAGCACCCTTGAAAAGGCACGTGACATAGCCCTGAAAACAGGTCTTCAATTTGCCTATATCGGCAATGTCCCGGGCCATCCGGGAGAGCATACCTATTGCCCTGCATGTAAAAAGGTGGTTATACGCAGGTCAGGATACAATGTCCTGGAATACACGCTGAAAAGCGGCGCCTGCCCGGGTTGCGGGAAAAAGATAGGAGGGATATGGAAAGCGTAAGATCAGTTCAAAGTTTAAAGTTTAAAGTTTTAAACTACAAAAGCCGATGCAGCATCGTCTCCGTCGTATCGTGCATAATCTGTGTTGTGTTGCTATCTACCGGCTGTCTTGCGGAGGATGTGCTGGTTAAGGTCAGGAAACCGGTATTCGCGGGGTCTTTCTACCCCGACGAAAGGTCCGCCCTCGCCAGAACAATAGATAGCTACCTGAAAGAAACGGAACCAAAAAAGGACAGGATAAGCGCCGGCATCTTCGGCATTATGGCGCCCCATGCGGGATACGAGTATTCCGGAAGGGTCGCGGCCTATGCCTATAACCAGATAAAAGGAAGACCCTGCGCAACTGTCATTCTGATGGGTCCGACGCATCGCGTGCCCTTCAACGGCGTAGCGATATATCCTTCAGGGTCATGGGAAACGCCCCTGGGAAGGGTTCAGGTTGACCACGAAATAACCAAAAGACTGGCGGAAAAGTGCACGTTCATTAAAAACTATCCAATTGCCTTTGAGCGAGAGCACTCCCTCGAAGTTCAGGTTCCCTTTCTTCAGCAGACGCTGAAAGATTTCAAGATAGTCCCTATTGTCATGGGCATGATGAAGGAAAACGATTACAGGGTCCTCTCGGACGCGCTCTGCGAATTGTTACAGCAGCACACAGGAAAGATACTGATCGTCGCCTCTTCAGACATGTCCCACTTCCACAACTACCGGGAAGCAAACCGGATGGATAAACTTACCTTAAAGGAGATCGGGGAACTCGATACAGGGCGTCTCGCTGCCGGTCTGGCAAAAGGGGACTATGAGCTGTGCGGCTCGCAGGCAGTGATAACCCTGATGATGGTTGCTAAAAAGATCAATGGAGAGGCACATGTTCTGCACTACGCAAATTCCGGAGATGTGACAAACGACAGGAACAGGGTCGTAGGATATGGCGCCGTCGCCTTCTCTCACAGCGAAAGGAACACCGGTCTCAACAAAAAAGCACAGAAGACGCTCCTCGCGATCGCCCGGAAGACCCTTGAAGAAACAGTTGCAAAAGGGAATATTGCCCCAACAGAGACAAAGGACAAGACCCTGCTCGAAAAGCGGGGCGTCTTTGTCACCCTCACAAAGAACGGAAGATTAAGGGGATGTATCGGATATATAGTGCCGGTCATGCCATTGTACCGGGCGGTCCCGGATATGACCGTCGCCGCTGCGAGCCGTGACCCGCGTTTTCCTCCTGTTACAAAAGAGGAGCTGAAAGAGATACATATTGAGATATCGGTACTCAGCCCACTGAAAAATATCGATGACCCGCAGGAGATCGAGATAGGGAGACACGGCCTGTTCATTGTGAGAGGGAACAACCAGGGGCTCCTCCTCCCGCAGGTGGCAACCGAATATATGTGGAACAGAGAGGAATTCCTGAAACAGGCCTGTCTCAAGGCAGGCCTGCCGCCGGGGGCCTGGAGGGAAAAGGAGACAAAGATCTACAGCTTTTCCGCCCAGATATTCTCGGAATGAAACAATACTCGTATCCTTGAATCCTATTGAGATACTGATAAAAGGAGGTAAATGGTGCTGACAGACAAACAACTGGCACAATACGCGGAGGTCCTTCTCTGGGGACTGGAGACGGCCAGAAAAAAACCTTTCAAAAAAAATGATTGTGTGCTTCTGCAATACGAGGCACCGGCTGTCAGGCTTGCAGAGATACTCTACGGGAGGATCCTCGATCTCGGTATGCACCCTGTTCAGCGAATGGGTCTCACCTTCGGCATGGAACACAGCTTCTATAAAAGATCAAACAGGAACCAGCTTACCTTCCTTGCGCCCGGCGACAGGGAGCTCTACGCAAACCTGAACGGAAGGATATTCCTGAGGGCGCCGGGATCACTGACCCACCTGAAAGAGATTGACCCCGTCAGGATCGGCAGGGTTCTCGTTTCACGAAAACCTCTCCGCGACATCCTTGATAAACGGGAGGAACGGGGCCTCTACAGCTGGACGCTCTGCACGTTCCCGACCGCCGAACTTGCAAGGCAGGCAAAGGCAGACCCGAAGGAATATGCACGGCAGATCATACGGGCCTGCTACCTCGACAAGAAAGATCCTGTCGGGGAATGGAAGAAGGTCCACCGGCAGGTCGGCAGTATCAAGCAATGGCTGAACAGCCTGAAGGTAAAATATTTCCGCATCGAGTCGGAGCATGTTGATTTAAAGATCACCCCGGGAGAAAAAAGGCAATGGAAGGGCGTCTCAGGCCACAATATTCCAAGCTTCGAGGTCTTTCTCTC
>JAQTNJ010000200.1 GCA_028713955.1 Syntrophorhabdaceae bacterium | reverse complement strand
CCTGTTCAGAAGGCGCAGGGAATGATCAAGGGTATCCATCTTGAGATCGGGGAGAGCGACCGGCACCTGACCGTGAGGGAGATGGAAGAGATCATTGATGGATTGAAGGTTGAGGATGCTATCAGAAGAGATGCCCGCGGCATGCTCGGCATCATCCTGGATGGAGAAGCCAAGGTCCACGGAACGACAAGGGATGAACTCCACCTCCATGAACTGTCCCATGTAGATACCTTGATCGATCTCGTATCTGTTGCAAAGGGCGTACATTATTTCGGCATTGACCGGGTCTTCTGCGGGCCCGTTCCTCTCGGGCGCGGGATGATCAGGACTTCACATGGGATCATACCGAATCCTCCCCCTGTAACACTGGAGATCCTCAGCGGCTATAATGTCCTCTTTCTTGACGAGCCGCTGGAGCTGACAACACCAACCGGCGCGGCGATAGCGAGATATTATACGAAGAACAGGGACAGCGTCCCGCCATTCAACATGGATACAATCGGATATGGGGTCGGGTCCTATGCGACAGATAAACCGGATGCCCTCAGGATATTCATAGGTGAGTCAGGCGAGCCGCTCTCCGATGAAGAGGTATGGCTCATTGAGGTTGACCTCGACGACATGGAGATGGAATATATCGGGGCAGTTGCCGAGAGGATCCGTAACGAAGGGGCCCTCGATGTCCTCTATTTTCCGGTCTATATGAAAAAGGGGAGGCTGGGCATACGACTCTCTGTTACGGCACCCGCAGACAGGGTGCAGTACTTAGTTGAAAAGGTTTTTCAGGAGACAACGACATTCGGGATGAGGCTGATCAGGGAACAAAGAAGGGTGTTGAGGAGAGAGGAGCGATCCTTAGAGACATCCTTTGGTCCTGTAAGGATTAAAAGCGGCTTTGATGCCGGGGGAACACTTATAAAGACACACATCGAGTTTGAAGACGTGAAGAGGATCTCGGAAGAGAGAAATATCCCGTACAGACAGGTCCTGGATGCTGTAAGATCAGAGATAGCAAAAAAGTGAAAGGTGAAACGTGAAAGGTGAAAGGTTTTAAACTCCTAACGCTTCACGCCTTACGGTTTTATTAGCAGGTTGGTTTGAGAAAAAAGCGCAGGTCTTTAAAGGCATCCTTTTTGATCTTCATGTCTATCTTTTCAAGGATATCGATCTTCATATATTTAAGTTGTGTAAGCCACATGGGATCATCAACCTCTATATAGAGGATATGGCCTTTTATCCTTGCCGGTCTTGTATGTTGTGCCGTCTTATCTCCTACGATATCACTCCACATCGGGAAGATTCTGAAGAGGTCCAGATCTCCTGTTATCTTATTTTCTTTCAGAACCTTTGCGAGGGTCTTTTGTAATGAGACAAAGGGCATCTTAGCCCTCGATCCTCGGGAAGACAGGGGCTATCTTGTCAATACGCGATATATCGCCGGGATAATAGAACTGTTTCTCATTATCAAAAAGGACCTCTTCAAAAGATGTCCCCACGCCGAGGGCCTTCCGGATGGCTTCTGATTTCTGCGGCATAAAGGGGTAGAGGAGCATTGACACTATCCGCAAGCTGTTCCAGATGTTGTAGAGCACCGTCTTGATCCTTACATCACCCTCTTTGGAGAGTTTCCATGGGGCCTCGGAATCTATATACTTGTTGAGGATCGATATGATCTCGAAGACGTTGTGAAGTGCCTTATGGTACGCAAAGACGTCCATCTCTTTCTGGTACTCGTCGATGAGTTTCCTGACGTTTTCTTCAACATATTCGTCCATGCCGCCTTTCTTTTCGGGTCTCTCTATCTTTCCCTGGAGAAATTTTCCTATCATAGTGACGCTTCTGCTCGTAAGATTTCCGAAGTCGTTCGCAAGGTCCCCGTTGATCCTGTGTATGATGGCATGTCTTGAAAAATCCCCGTCTGACCCGAAAGGAACTTCCCTGAAGAGGAAAAACCTGAACTCGTCAACACCATAGGTTTTTATAATCTCATAGGGGTCAATAACGTTGCCAAGAGATTTTGACATCTTCTGTCCTTCTATTGTCCACCAGCCGTGGGCAACGACATGTTTCGGCGGTTCCACGCCAATGGACATAAGAAAACTCGGCCAGTATACAGCGTGAAATCGCAGGATGTCTTTCCCTATCAGATGGGCATCACAGGGCCAGTATCTGTTGAATTGATCCGGATCGTCGAGAAAACCGATACCTGTGATGTAATTGGTGAGTGCATCAAACCAGACATAGACGATATGTTTTTCCTGCACCGGTACCGGGATGCCCCAGGAGAAGCTGGTCCTGCTTACGCTTAAATCCCGCAGACCGCCTTTTACAAAACTCGCAACCTCGTTGTACCTGATCTCGGGTATGACGAAGTCTTTCTGTTCCTCCAGGAGGAGCATGAGCCTGTCCGTGTATTTCGACAGCCTGAAAAAGAAGCTTTCCTCTTTCAGCTTCTCCGGTTTCCTGAGACAGTCAGGGCAGAGCCCATCCTTGAGCTGGAGATCGGTAAAATAGCTCTCACAGGGGACGCAGTACCAGTCTTCATATGTGTCGAGATAGATATCCCCGTTTTCGTACGCCTTTTCGAACATGTACTGAACAACCTTTTTGTGCCGTTCCTCCGTTGTTCTGATAAAGCCCGTATTGGATATATTGAGCACCTGCCATAGGTCCGTGAACCTCTTGACCATCCTGTCGGCAAGCTCTTTTGGATGGATCCCGTGCTTCTCCGCGGCCTTTTCAACCTTCTGGCCGTGTTCGTCGGTGCCCGTAAGAAAGAAGACGTCATATCCGCAGAGTCTTTTGTAGCGTGACATAATATCCGCCGCAATGGTTGTGTAAGCATGGCCGATGTGAGGGACATCGTTGATATAATAGATAGGGGTTGTTATGTAGTATCTCTTGTTCATTTCACTATATCCTTCAGGGCCAGCGTGACCTCTTTGCCGTCGTCGAGTTGAACGGTTATGGTAAAGTTCAGGGTATTATGTTTCACGACCTTTCCCTCTCCCTGAGGGACAGTGACCCTTTTACCTATTTTCGGAAAGTCTTTTTTGGAATCTATATAGGTGTTGTATTCGTAGGCGAGACAGCACATCAATCGCCCGCATATCCCGGAGATCTTTGACGGGTTCAGCGCCAGGCTCTGTTCCTTGACCATCTTTATGGATACTATGGAGAAGTTGTTCAGGAATCTCCTGCAGCAAACGACATTGCCGCAATTGCCGAGTCCCCCTATGATCTTTGCCTCATCCCGGACGCCGACCTGTCTCAGTTCGATCCTGATCTTGAACTCCTTTGCCAGTTCCTTGACGAGTTCCCGGAAGTCAACCCTGCTCTCAGAGATGAAATAGAAGATGAGTTTCGTACCTCCGAACAGATATTCAGCGTTGAGGAGTTTCATCGGCAGCTTCATTTCCTGGATCTTCTGTTTACAAAAATTAAAGACTGATCGTTCCTTTTCCCTCAATGCCCTGTATTCGTTGATCTCGTTTTCAATGGTTTTTCTTGTAATCTTTTTTAATCCTGTCTTGTTTGTTTCGAGTGGTTCGGTAAGGACAACGCCAAGGCACGTGCCTTTATCGATCTCGCAGATTACATGGTCACCTATCTTGATATCGTCAGGCGCTTCCATCTCTATTACGCCGGTCAGTCTGTCTATGCTTACATAACAACTTTTCATACATGCCTCGTGATATGGAGAAGTAAGTTTTCAAAGATCAGCCATTTGTTTACATTATAACGCATAATGCGGATCGTTTCCTGAATTCTTTTGATCGACTCTTCGATCCACCGGAGGTCAACCCTTTCGAGTTCAAGAATATCTTTGATATCCCGGTTAATTATCATCGACGAGTCCTGTGAAATATTGAAGACGAAGATATCCCTGAAAAGAGAAAGGAGGAATGACAGGTATACCGTAACCCCATCGCCGGTTTTGGTGATCCTTTCAGACAGAAGCGTTGTGTTGAGGAAACTTTTATGTTTTCCGGTGATCAATTCCACCAGCCCGTTTCTCATCTGAAAATTATCCTTTTCCAACCAGAAGATTCCCGCGCCGATACTGCCATGGGAGATTAGGGAGAGGGTTTCAGCCCGGGTGTCGTCAAGCCGGAGAACGTCTGTAAAATAGCGCTTTAATTGTTCCTGCCGGAGGGCAGTGAAAGAGACCCTTGAGCAGCGGGACCGTATTGTATGGGGGATCTCCTCTTCAGACGCGGTGATAAGGAAAAAGATATTAAAGGGTGGAGGTTCTTCGAGTGTTTTCAGAAGGGCATTTGCCGCCTCACGGGTGAGGTTGTCCGCGCTGTCGATGATGATCGCCCGTTTTTTACCCTCGTACGGGTATTCATAGATCTCCTGATTGATGCCCCGGATCTTTTTTTCCTCATTCCCTCTGATAAAATCGATACCGATAGAGGTCTCACTCCCCTGCCTCGGCAGGATTATAAGATCGGGATGGCTCCCCCGGTCAATTCTGACACAGGCCTTGCAGGTCCCGCAGCCCTTTCCGTGTTCGCAGAGGATGTGTTTTACGAATTCGAGGGCTGTTTTTTTCTTTCCGATGCCATCCTGACCGCTGAATAAAAATGCATGGGGCATCCTTTCGTGTTTTAAAAAAGACAAAAGGAGATTTTTCTGTTTTTCATGACCGATGATCTCTTCAAATCCCATAGTTCTTCAGAAGGTTCTCCACATTTTTTCTTATAAGGATCTCTATGTCTTCAACGCGTTTTTTGCCGTCAACGATAAGAAACCTCTTCGGCTCTTCCCTGGAAAGTTTCAGGTAGGCGTTTTTTATCCTTTGATGAAAGGCAATGTCTTCTTTCTCGAATCTGTCCATTACATTATTAAAAGCGGCCTTTCTTTGCAACCCCTTATTGACAGGGCAATCAAGGAGGATGGTCAGGTTAGGTCTGATCCCTTTTGTAACAAGTCGGTTCAGTGTTTCAATAATCCCCAGGTCTATGCCCCTGCCGTAACCCTGGTATGCATAGCTTGCGTCTACGAACCTGTCGCAAAGGACGACCTTGCCGTCCTTTAACGCCGGCATTATAAGCTCCTCCACATGTTGCGCCCTCATGGCCATAAATACCAGCAGCTCAGAGAGAGGCAGGACGTTGAGGTTTTCGTGAAGAAAGATCCTCCTCAGCGCTTCCCCGAATGCAGTGCCTCCCGGCTCGCGGGTCTTTATGACCTCATACCCTTCTTTCTTCAGATGATTATAGAGAAACTCGATCTGGGTTGTTTTCCCGCTTCCCTCTATACCTTCGAACGTGATCAGCATGGTTCTCCTATTTTAAAACCCTTTCGATGTATTGACCGGTTCTCGTATCGATCCTGACCGCATCCCCTTCTTCAACGAAAAGAGGGACCTGAATCGTGTAACCTGTTTCCAGTAATGCCGGTTTTGAGGCATTCTGGGCTGTGTCGCCCTTGATGCCCGGTTCCGTCTCGACAATTGTCAGGACGACAAAATTCTGAATATCCACCCCTATGGCGTTTCCCTTATAGAAGAGTATTGTTAGCACCAGGCCGTCTTTAAGATAATTTTTTGTATCGCCGAGGCTCTTTTCGTTGACAAAGAGCTGCTCGTAGGTATTCTCGTCCATGAAATAATAGTTTTCCCCTTCCTTATAGAGAAATTGCATCTCTTTCTCTTCCATCTCGGGGACCTCTGCCTTGTCGCCTGACCTGAATGTTCTGTCAAGGACGTTTCCACTGATAAGGCTTTTCAG
>JAQTNJ010000199.1 GCA_028713955.1 Syntrophorhabdaceae bacterium | reverse complement strand
TGGCAAGACACCTCGTGATGGCAGACGTCAGGGTCGTCTTCCCGTGATCGATATGTCCGATCGTTCCGATGTTCACGTGGGGTTTTGTCCTCTCAAACTTTTTCTTAGCCATAGAGAACCTCCGTTTTTATATTTATGGAGCCTACGAGCGGGATTGAACCGCTGGCCTCGTCCTTACCAAGGACGTGCTCTACCGACTGAGCTACGTAGGCACCTGGAGCAGGCGACGTTTTCACCCGCTCTGGTTTCTGGAGCGGGCACGTTTTCACCCGCTCTGATTTCTGGAGCGGGAAACGGGACTCGAACCCGCGACCCTCAGCTTGGAAGGCTGATGCTCTAACCAACTGAGCTACTCCCGCACCCTCTTCTTGTTCATCTGGTTCATCATTGTAGTCTGTATATTCTATTTGGTCTGTCTTGTCTCTCTGCTCCATGCTCTCTGCTGCTTTATTCCCGGGACTTGCCCGTAGGTGTCCATATCTAAATAGTGGTGGAGAGGGGAGGGATCGAACCTCCGAAGGACTTCGCCAACAGATTTACAGTCTGCCCCCTTTGGCCACTCGGGAACCTCTCCTTTAGCTGGTGATGGGACTCGAACCCGCAACCTGCTGATTACAAATCAGCTGCTCTGCCGATTGAGCTACACCAGCAAATCTCATATTATAGTACAAGAATCTTACCAAAATCAATACGATAAGCATTAATTAATATAATATTTTTCTTATCATGTCAATATTTTCTTCGCAATCCTTCACCTAATTTCTGCTCCTGTTTTTGAATACATATTGACATTGTCATGAAAATATAGTTTAATTACACGTTTTTTGTATAAATATTAAGGAGGTGATGCCGTTATGGTATGTGAAAGCGTAAAACCGGGAGTTGAGTGTCTTTTTATGAAAAAGACCGGTTGTTCTTACAATGGCGGGAAGTGTTATACTATTGTAGAGAGTTGTGAAGGTTGTGCAAGGATACTTGAGTTTGAAACCGGTAGATATTGTGCAAATTTTCCCTACCCAGCCCAAAGATGGCAAAAGGGCGCCTGTTCCATGTCATCCCACGTGAAAAAGGCCTCTGTGGAAGAACAGAAGATAAATCCATTGAAGGCGTCAAAAAGAAACGCAGGGAAGAAGTAGCCTTTTGTCCATACGGGTTCGCAGTCTAAGGGCCTTTCGCTGATATATGCATTTTTTAACTGGCGGCAATAGCCGGTACCGGCGAGGTTTGCCCATGAAACATTTGACATTCATGGGGAATGAATGATAAAAAAGACAAACGATTAAGAGGAGGGCTGTTCTTGAGAAAAAATAAATCGGCGATAAAAAGAGCAAAACAATCTGAGGGGAAAAGGCTCAGAAATTCGCATGTAAAAACTACAATGAAAACTCAAATAAAAAAGACACTGTCTGCGATAGAGACAAAAAATAAGGAAAACCTGGATGTGCTCTTCGGCAAAGCCATTTCTCAAATAAACAAAGCCGCATCAAAAGGTGTCATTCATAAAAACAATGCTGCGCGGAAAGTATCGAGGTTAACAAAAAAGGTTAACAACGCAATGCAGACAAAAGGTTAAGGATCTCAATAATCGATAAGCAAGACAGCGGAAAACCGTCTCGCCAGCCTTTCTGACAGTCTTTGCAAGGCTTCCCGTTTGTTATAATCTTCATCAGCGACATTATCAACCCTGTAGGTTTCCGTATCTGTCAGCTGCCACCGTCTCATAAATGTACCATTTTTTCTATAAAGGGCAAGCTCAAGGTCAACGCTGATCCATTTTTCGATCACGATACCCGCGCCGCTCAACGAAGTCGGCGATGTGGTAATCTTCCTGATGTTACCCTGTAAATACGCATCGGAACGGTCTCGATTTATTGTGAAAAGGTTTGTCGAGAGAAGCTCTTTTGAAAATGCATCAGTCACATATAAAGAGGCATGAGGCTCGTAGGTCGAGTTTTTAAATACGGAGATATAAACAGAGGTAATATCTCCTCCTGCTATCCCCTTTTCCCGCACCATCTGATATCCGCAGGAACTGACCAGTATAAAGACCAACGAAGTGAACAGCAGGTTCATAAAAAACGTTTTGTATATTCTTTTATCCATCATCCTCATCTCTTTCTTCAAGAACAGACTATATTGACCAGCTTATTCGGCACTACGATGGTCTTTCTGATCTCCCTGCCCTCGATATGTTTTTTCACCTTTTCCAGGGAAAAGACGACCTCTTTCAGGCTTGCCTCTTCGAGATCGCGTTCCACCGGGCAGGTGTCTCTCAGCTTACCGTTGATCTGCACTGCAATCGTTATCTGATCTTCCTGCACATACAATTCGTTATAGACCGGCCATGAATTATCAATCAAACCTGATCCCTTGCCGATCATCTCCTGTAATTCAGACGTTATATGGGGAACAAAAGGAAAGAGCAATACCAGAACTGTCTCTATGGCGCCCCTCAGTAATCCCTGGGCCTCCCTGCCGTCCCCCTCCTTTTCAATATATCTGTATATGGCGTTCACGAGTTCCATGATGCTCGCTATGGCGGTATTCAGGTGGAACCTTTCAACGTCGTCCGTTACCTTCTTTATTGTTTTGTGTATCCTGTGGGTAAGCTCTTTGAGATCACGGTCATCCCCCTGCGATTCATAAACCGGCTCGATACCGTTCAGTTTCTCGATACGCTCAGCAACAAGTCTCCAGACCCGCTGGAGAAAACGCGCGCTTCCCTCCACGCCCTGATCACTCCAGTCAAGGTCTTTTTCCGGTGGTGATGCAAAGAGACAGAAAAGCCTTGCCGTATCGGCGCCGTATTTCTCTATCAGGTAATCGGGGTCAACGACGTTACCCTTCGATTTACTCATCTTTGCCCCATCCTTGATAACCATCCCCTGCGTAAGGAGGTTCTCAAAGGGTTCCCTGACCTCTACGAGCCCGAGCCCGTTGAGGACCCTGTTAAAAAATCTTGAGTACAGGAGATGGAGAACGGCATGTTCAACGCCGCCGATGTATTGGTCCACGGGCATCCAGTAATCAACCCGCTGCCGGTCAAGGGGTCCCTCCTTGTAATCGGCGCAGGCATACTTGAGGAAATACCAGGAAGATTCAACGAAGGTATCCATCGTATCTATCTCGCGCCTTGCATTCCCCTTACACGAAGGACACACTGTCGTGTAAAACTCCGGATATTCAGCCAGCGGCGACCGCCCGATCATCGTGATCTCCAGATCAAGCGGCAGTCTGACAGGCAGCTCATCATACGGAACCGGTACGACCCCGCAGCGATCGCAGTAGATAACCGGTATCGGCGTACCCCAGTATCTCTGTCTCGATATGCCCCAATCCTTTAATCTGTAATTGACAGTTCCCCTGCCAAAGCCTTTTTGTTCGAGGTAATCAATGATAACGGGGATGGCTTCCCTGTTGTTCCTCCCGTTGAAATGCTCCGAGTTGACCATCACGCCGTCGTCCTCATAGGCCTCTGTCATCTCCTGAGGATCCAGGGTCTTTCCTTCGGGCGATATGGTAACAATGACCGGCAGGCTGTATTGCTTTGCAAATTCAAAGTCTCTCTGATCGTGCGCCGGTACGGACATGATCGCGCCCGTGCCGTATTCCATGAGGACGAAATTCCCGATGTATATCGGTATCTTCTGATTGTTCAGCGGGTTTATTGCATACCGTCCGGTAAATACGCCTTCCTTTTCTGTGCTGATCTCACTCCTGAAGCTCCGGTCCTGTGCCTTCACCTTTTCTATAAAAGAAAATACCTCTTTTTCCTGGGAAGTGCCCTGCGCGAGTTTCAACGAGAGCGGGTGCTCCGGCGCAAGTACCATGAAGGTCACGCCGTAGAGGGTATCGGGCCGCGTGGTAAAGATCGTCATATCCGTCCCGTCTTCCAGTTTAAAATCAACCTCTACGCCATGGCTCTTGCCGATCCAGTTCTTCTGCATGTGAAGGACCTTCTCGGGCCATCCGGGCAGTTTGTCGCAATAATCATACAGCTCATCGGCGTATTTCGTTATAGCGAAAAACCACTGTGTCAGCTCTTTCTGGATCACTTCCTCGCCGCACCTCCAGCATGCTCCCCCCTCCACCTGTTCATTTGCAAGTACAGTCTGACATTTTGTGCAATAATTGACCGGCGAGTTTTTCCTGTACACGAGTCCTTTCTCGAACATCTTCAGGAACATCCACTGTTCCCATTTATAATAATCGACATCACATGTAGCTATCTCCCTGTCCCAATCATAACTAAATCCGAGCCTCTTCAGTTGTTTGCGCATGTAGGCAATATTTTCATAGGTCCACGCGGCTGGATGTATACCGCGTTCTATCGCGGCATTTTCAGCGGGCATGCCGAAGGCATCCCAGCCCATGGGGTGCAGCACATTGTAGCTTCTCATCCTTTTATACCGCGCTATCACGTCGCCTATGGAATAATTTCGCACATGGCCCATGTGTATCTTGCCGGAGGGATATGGGAACATCTCGAGGAGATAATATTTTTTCTTCGTGCTGACTTCGCTGACCTTGAAGGCCTTATCCTTCTCCCAGAGGGTTTGCCATTTTTCTTCTATAACATGCGGTTCGTAGGGCTTCATAACAACTCCTGACATATAACGGCCTGTAATTCACTGCTTATTGAGCATCGCCCGGATCCTGAGCCGCAGGGCATTCAGTCTTATAAAACCTCCGGCATCTTGCTGATCGTAGACAGCGTCTTTGTCGAAGGTTGCAAAGTCTTTCATGTATAATGATCTGTCCGACCTTCTTCCTGCTGCCGTACAACTGCCTTTATACAGTTTTATCCTTACCGTCCCCGTCACATTTTTTTGGGTTTCGTCGATAAAGGCCCTCAGGGCGTTCATCTCCGGTGAGTACCAGAATCCGTAGTAGATAAGCTCGGAGATCTTCGGGATGAGACTATCCCGTATATGCATAACCTCCCTGTCCATCGTGATCGACTCCATTGCCCTGTGCGCGGTATGGAGTATCGTGCATCCCGGCGTCTCATAGACCCCTCTCGATTTCATGCCGACAAAGCGGTTTTCAACGATATCGAACCTCCCCACGCCGTTTTCACCGCCTGCTTTATTCAAAAAGGCAACGATCTCAAAAGGTGACATTGCCTTTCCATCTATCTTTACGGGGATCCCGTCCTGGAAATCGATCTCGATGTAGCGTGGCCTGTCCGGCGCCTTTTCAGGTGAAACAGTGGTCAAAAACATATCTTCATTGGGTTCCATCCAGGGATCCTCGAGGATCCCGCCTTCGTAACTGATATGCATGAGATTCCTGTCCATGCTGTAAGGCTTCGCCTTGCTTACAGGTACATCGATCCCGTGTTTCTGCGCGTAATCGATGAGTTCCTCCCTTGATGCGAAGCTCCATTCCCTCCAGGGAGCAATGATCTTGATGTTGGGCTCAAATGCATAGTACGTTAGTTCAAACCGTACCTGGTCGTTGCCCTTCCCTGTTGAGCCGTGGGAAACCGCATCGGCATTTTCCGTCCTCGCGATCTCGATCTGTCTTTTTGCAATGAGCGGCCTGGCGATCGACGTCCCCATAAGGTATCCGCCCTCATACACGGCATTGGCCTTAACGGCGAAAAATATAAAATCCCTTGCAAACTCCTCCCGCAGGTCCTCGATATATATCTTCGAAGCGCCGGTCTTGAGGGCCTTTTCTTCGAGTCCTTCAAGTTCCTCTGCCTGCCCGACATCGGCGGCATATGCGATCACTTCACAGCCATACTGTTCTTTGAGCCACTTCAGTATGACCGACGTGTCAAGACCGCCTGAATACGCGAGAACAACCTTTTTTACC
>JAQTNJ010000198.1 GCA_028713955.1 Syntrophorhabdaceae bacterium | reverse complement strand
AATAGGAGGACCGAGTGAAAAAACCCGGATGTATAAATGTGACTTTTTATAAAAGGAAGTATTAAAATGAATCCTCACTCTAATCGGTTTAATGAAATCTTTCTGAGAAAGCAGGACCTGTATTACAAGCTCATCCTGAGCATCGGCCTGCTCTTTGTCTTTCCTGCCTTCGGTTTTCTCTTCTTTGCGTTTAAATATAATATCCTGCAGGACAGATCGTTGCCTCTTTTTCTCATTGGCTTCCTTGTATTTTCATTTCTCGGTTTCATCTTTTTAAGAACTGTATTCCGGAAGGTCTCAAGGATATCAGATGAGTTTTCTGAAAGGGTTGCTTCCGACCTGTCAGATGTTCAGTTCCAACGGGGAACAGACGAGTTGGGCAACATTGTTGATTCCTTTAATGCCCTTGAAAACCAATTAAAAAACACTTTGAACAGGCTTGAGAAAAAGGGATCGGAGATATCCACACTCAAAGAACTTTCAGACCTGTGCTATGTAACATTCGATACCGATGAGCTTCTTTACATCACGCTGGAGCGCGCCCTCAAACTGGTGAAGGCAGATATCGGATCGGTTTTGATCCTCCAGCGTCCGCATCGGAAAACATTTATTGTACAGGCACAGATCGGTCTTGGCGATGAGGTGAAAGTCGGAAGAGAGGTTGACTTTGATACCAGCATAGCAAAGTATGCCGTTATCAATAAATCCCCGCTGCTGGTAGAAGATATTGAGAATGACAGCAGGTTCGGAAGAACCAACCGTTCCACATATGCCACAAAGTCTTTTATATGCATGCCATTAAAGACCATAGGCGATATCATCGGTGTTATTACCGTATCACGGAGAAATGACAATACAATATTTACGCAGGATGACGTTGAGGTCTTAACGCCCCTTTTAAGCAACGCAGCATTTACCTTTGAAAATATCAGACTGTTTAAAGAGAATGAGACCGATACGGAGCTCATGAAGACAACGATAAAGATATTGAAGGTAATCAACTCAAGCCTCAGAGAGAGCGAACTGATGTATTCCATTTTAAATGAGATCCAGTCGCTGATCCCCTACGATCTGGCAATTGTTTTGACAAAAGACGAGAACAGACCTGATGAGCTTATGATCTTTGAACTGATGTGCAGGGGGGCGACAAATCTTTCAAAAGGGTCTTACTATCCGTACGGGGGCTCTGTCCTTGATAAGGTTATCAAGCAGGAATCCAGCCTCCTTATAAACGATACAAAAAAACTGACAGGTGATACGGAGCAAAAACTCTTTGCAAACCCTTATTCCGGAGCCTGTCTCCTTTGCACTTTAAAAATTGCAGGTGAAGTCAACGGGATCCTCGCTCTCTGCGCACCTAACCCCGATACCCTCAATAAAGAGGTGGAGTTCCTGGAAATTATCAGAGATGGTGTCGCTCTTGCAATCGAGCGCGTGAAGCTCTCTGCCTCTGTGATCAGGAGAAACCAGGAGCTCAATACCTTGAAACAGATCGGTGGAGCCCTTACATCATCAACCTTTGATATTGATCAGGTTTTAAAATACGCAATGGACATGATACGGGTTACCATGGACGTCGAGGCAGGATCCCTGCTTCTCTTGAATGGCGATGAGCTGGAGTTCAAGGTGAGTTTTGATATAGATATAGCAACACTCAGTCAGTCGAGGGTAAAACTCGGCCAGGGTATTGCAGGGTATGTGGCTGCCCAGGGGAAATCGGTTATTGTTAATGATGTGCGGCAATCGCCGCACTTCTTCGCTGTAATAGATAATGTCACAGGATTCAAGACAAAATCGGCGCTTTGTGTTCCCATGATCTCTCAGGGCAAAGTGATCGGTGTTATTGAACTGCTCAATAAACGTGACGGTAACTTCAGCGACAGCGATGAGAAACTCCTCCAATCCATTATTTCGTCTCTCATTATTGCCATCGAAAATGCAAGGCTTTACCAGGCAACCGTCTCGATGACAGAGCATGAAAGGGGTATCCGTCAGATCTTTCAGAAGTTTGTCCCAAAAGAGATCGTAGACAAGATCATCCACGGTGAAGCAACAGGCAAGCCCTTGCTTGATGAGTTCAGAACATTAACATTCCTCAATATCGATATCAGGGGTTTCTCGAAGCTCGCCAAGACAATCGGTCCCCATAGAACCGTTCCGATGATCAACTATTTTTTTGCGATCATGGGAGATATCATATTCAGGCACCTGGGGATCGTGGACAAGTATCTGGGCGACGGTTTCCTTGCAATATTCGGAGCGCCGGTCTCAAGCGTATCTGATGCGGACAACGCGATGGCAGCAGCGCTGGACATGAAGAAAGCGATAGAGCCGGTCAGTGATTACTTCGAGAAAGAGGTAGGCGCGCCATTATCTATGGGCATAGCGATACATACGGGTGAGGCGGTTATCGGTAACATCGGTTTTGAAAAAAAGATGGACTACACGGTGATAGGTGATGTAGTGAATACGGTCTTCAGACTCCAGGATATCGTAAAACCTTTAACGAACGGCATCCTTATCAGTGAAAGGACCCGTAAAGCGGCTCAATCGAGACTCGATGTACGTGAAATCGGCGAATATGAGATCGATGCAGCATTAGAAAAGATAAAAGTCTACGAGCTTCTGAACCAGGTCAAAAGCTGATCTGTCAGAAATAAGCCAAATCCTCCCTCCAACGCATAAGCCTTGACTTAAGCTGTCTTAAACATATATAATAATAGACTTTTGAAAGGGGTAGACAGTGAGAGATAAACATTGCGGATTGGTTTCCAGGGACGATATAGGCAGGATGATCAACCTTGCCGGATGGGTTTTTAGACGAAGAGATCACGGCGGTCTTATATTCGTTGACCTCCGGGACATAACCGGGATCGTGCAGGTCGTATTTTCACCTGAGATATCGCAAGAGGCACACGAGAGGGCAGGGGACATCAAACAGGAATATGTTTTGAAGGTTACCGGTAAGGTCGAAAAGAGGCCGCCGGAAACCGAAAACCCGAATATACCCACCGGTGAGGTCGAGGTGCTGGTCCATTCCTTTGAAGTCCTGAATACCTCAAAGACACTGCCTTTCCAGCTTGATGAAGAGGAACCCAATGAATCCCTGCGTCTGAAATATCGCTACTTAGACCTGAGAAGGCCTGAGATACAGAAGATATTCATTGCGCGGCATAAGGCATACAAGGTCACCCGTGATTATCTGACAGAGAAAGGTTTTTTTGAATTTGAGACACCGTTTCTTACCAAGAGCACGCCTGAAGGTGCGCGGGATTTCATCGTCCCCAGCAGGTTAAATACCGGGATGTTCTATGCCCTGCCGCAATCACCACAGCTTTTTAAACAGATATTGATGATAGGCGGTTTCGACCGGTATTTTCAGATCGTGCGGTGCTTCAGGGACGAGGACCTGCGGGCTGACAGGCAGCCTGAGTTTACGCAGATCGACATGGAGATGAGCTTTGTTGACGTCGATGATGTTCTTGCAACAAGCGAAGGTCTCATTATGTCGCTTTACAAAGAATTAAAAGGAACGCCTGTGGATCTTCCGATCCCGAGGATGAAGTACGCCGACGCGATGGAGCTGTACGGTACCGACAAACCCGATCTGCGTTTCGATCTCCCGTTGTCGGATATTACAGGTATCTTTCAGGGAACTGAATTTGGTGTTTTCAGGAAAACCATCGATGAAGGCGGGATAATCAAAGGGCTTGTCCTGAAAGGCAGGATCTTGTCGCGAAAGGACCTCGACACCGCCGTTGATACAGCAAAGGATATGGGCGCAGGCGGCCTTATCTGGATCAGGAAAGAGAACGATATGCTCCAATCCCCTATCGTGAAGTTCTTAAAGGATGAAGAAAAAGCATCATTGTCTGAGACCTTTGATCTTTCGAACGGAGATGTTCTGTTTATCGTGGCAGACAAGAAAAACAAGGCGAACGATGTGATGGGGAGATTCAGGCTATACATAGGAGAAAAGTTCGGGCTGATCAACAAAGAACTGGACAAATTCCTCTGGGTTATTGATTTTCCACTCCTTGAGTACAGTGAGGAAGAAAAGAGGTTCGTGGCAAGGCACCATCCTTTCACATCACCGAAAGAAAGTATCCGGAATTTTAACGGTGACTATGAGTCGATCATTGCGAGGGCGTACGACCTTGTCCTGAATGGCGTTGAGATAGGCGGCGGGAGCATCAGGAATTACACGATGGATGAACAGATGGAGATGTTCAGGTTGTTGAACATCAGGGAAGAAGATGCTGTGGAGAAGTTCGGTTTTCTCCTCGAGGCCCTGGAAATGGGAGCACCTCCGCACGGCGGCATTGCCTTTGGATTTGACAGGATATTAATGATGTTCCTGGGGCTTGGAAGCATCAGGGATGTCATCCCCTTTCCGAAGACCCAGAAGGGGACATGTCTCATGACCGGCGCGCCGTCGAATATCGGGCAGAAACAACTGAATGAACTGAAGATAAAGACCATCGTAAAGTAATCCGTGCCCGCAGGAGGATAATGTGAAGAAAAAGAAAAAAGGTTTTATCTTTAAGAATACCGTGAAGAGCGCAAAATACCCTTTGATCGATGTCGACACCCCTGAATTTTACAGGGAGGTCTTTCCTTTTACCGAGGTCTGCAAGGTAAAGTTTGATCACAAGCTAGAGCTTATCGATCCGCCGGAGGACATCTACATAACGGATACGACCTTTCGCGACGGCCAGCAGTCAAGGCCGCCCTTTACAGTAAAACAGATCGAAGACCTCTATGAGATGATGCACAGGCTCGGCGGCCCCAACGGCGTCATCAGGCAAAGCGAGTTTTTCCTTTATACTGAAAAGGACAGGGATGCTGTGGAGAAATGCCTCGAAAAAGGCTATAAGTACCCTGAAATAACGGGCTGGATAAGGGCGAACAAGGATGACCTGCAGCTCGTTAAAGACCTTGGCTTACGTGAGACAGGGATCCTGACAAGCGCTTCCGACTATCATATCTTTTTAAAATTGAAAAAGACGAGATCCCAGGTCTTCAGGGAGTACGTTAAGATCGTCGAGAATGCCTTATCACACGGTATTGCACCGCGGTGCCATTTTGAGGATATCACGAGGGCGGACATATACGGGTTCTGTGTGCCCTTTGCCCAGGCCCTTATGAGCATGTCCGAGGATGCAAAGATACCGATCAAAATAAGGCTCTGCGACACGCTTGGAGTAGGGATAACCTATCCCGGCGCTGCCTTGCCGCGGTCGATCGGAAAGATCATCAGGGCCATGATCGACGATGCCGGCGTTCCTTCAGAGTACCTTGAATGGCACGGACACAACGATTTTTACAAGGTCATCGTCAACAGCATCAGCGCCTGGCTCTATGGCTGCACCTATGTCAACGGCACGCTCCTCGGCATAGGCGAAAGGACCGGGAACGCGCCCATAGAAGCCCTTATCATGGAGCACATAGCATTCACGGGCGAGGACAACGGTATAGACCCGACGGTCATTACGGAGATACGGAACTATTTCGAAAAGGTGATAGGGCAGCATATCCCCAAGGGCCAGCCCTTCATCGGTCTTGATTTTAACGCGACATCGGCCGGCGTCCATATAGACGGATTATTGAAGAACGAAGAGATCTACCTGCCTTTCGATACGAACAGGATCCTTAACAGGCCGCTCGCGATCAACATTACCGATAAATCCGGCCTTGCAGGCATCACCCACTGGATCAATTCCCATTTTGCGTTGACTGGAAAAGACAGGATTGAAAAGATACATCCCGGAGTTGCGAAGATCAACAAATGGATCATCAAGCAGTATGATGAAGGCAGGTGCACGTCGATATCAGAGGAAGAGATAGAGCGGCTTGTAAGGATCT
>JAQTNJ010000197.1:4557-5911 GCA_028713955.1 Syntrophorhabdaceae bacterium | reverse complement strand
GAAAGAAATCATCAAGATCCAGCTCCCGTGAGCCCTTTGGTCCTACGATGATTGCCCTCGCATCAAGGACAAGAAGTGGACAGGCGGTATCAGCGGAAGGGGCTGCATTGCAGATATTCCCCCCGATCGTGGCGACGTTCCTGATCTGACGTGAGCCGAGATGGGTCGTCGCATCGTTCAGGGCAGAGTAGCGTTGTTTGATATATTCATCCCCTTCGATTGCGCTATGCGTTGCAGCACTCCCGATGCGCAGCCCTTCCCGGGTGTCGATATGAGAGAGGTCGGTGATGTTCCGGAGCGAGATCATGCACCGGGGCGCGATCTTTTTCTGCCTGAGCATCACCATCACATCAGTCCCGCCGGCGATATACTGAGCGCCGTCGAGGGAGCCCATCAGCTTTATCGCTTCTTCTATGCTTTTTGGTTTGTAATACTCGTAGCCTTTCAATGGAACCTCCTTTTTGTTAGCATGGAGCGAAGGGCGGAGAGCATAGAGAAAAAGCTTTTGCACCCTGCCCTATGCGCTTTAATCTCGATTGTCAAAAACCCTCTTTGTCTTTCTCTCTGACCTCGGAAGCTCGCCATAGTTCATAACATCAACGTCGCAACTGACCATGATCTGCTTTTTGATCGCGTGTTCAATGTCTTTCCTGACGTGCTTGTCTTCTTCCTTGTCCTCTGAAAGACCCTTGGCGCGCTCAACCTTGATGAGCATATGGTCTTTACCGCTTTCCTTTCTGTAAAGGATGATCTGGTACTCGCTCCCTACCCCTTTCATCTTTGAAAGGATCTCGTCGATATGGCTCGGATAGATATTGACAGCCCTGAAGATGAACATGTCATCGGATCTGCCGAGCAGCCTGTCGTGCCTCGGCATGAGGCTTCCGCAGGGGCACTGGCCCGGCATGATCCTCGTAATATCCCTTGTCCTGTACCTGATAAGCGGTACCGCCTCTTTCCGCAAGGTTGTGACGACCATCTCGCCTTCTTCCCCTTCAGGAACCGGCTCCAGGGTTTCGGGATTGAGAAGCTCCAGTATATAATAGTCGGCCCAGTAATGGATACCCGCATGGTGTTTGCAGTCAAGCCCGGTTCCGGGCCCATAGAGCTCGGTCATCCCCGGGATATCATAGAGTTCCTCCGTCGACACGCCTGAAAGGTCGGAGATGCGTTTCCTCATGGCATCGCTGCTCCGCTCTGATCCGAATATCATCTTCTTTAAGGCGATCTTGCCGCGAAGACCGTTCTTATCTATCTCTTCAGCCATGAGAAGGCCCATGGAGGCAGTGCAGCACATGGCAGTGGTCTGAAAATCCTCAAGGAACTGAAGCTGCATATCGATATTCCCCGGACC
>JAQTNJ010000197.1:0-4457 GCA_028713955.1 Syntrophorhabdaceae bacterium | reverse complement strand
CTATATCTATTTTCAGAGTTGCCGGGTCTATGGCCACCCCGTAGTCTTTTTGTGCGCTTTCAATGCTGATATAGCCTTCGATCACGTCATCGACCACCATTTCCGGTTCGCGTTCGAGCGGATTGCCGTATCCTCCTCCGCCAGGGGCATCGATGGTCACCACATCGCCAGGTTTCAACTGTGTTAACCCGTAGGAATTTCCCGGTACTCCGTTCACGAGGAATTGTGCCCTGGTACCTGTTTTCCCGTCAAAAAGTCCCTCTGCAGGATAGGTGTATCTTCCCGCCTGGATCCCCAGGTTGACAGGTGGAATCGGCGCGTATTCATCATCGGGTATTTTGAAGAGCTCCCTTTTTCCAAGACCGCCCTTCATTTTGCCGGGGCCGCCGGAATCAGCGAGAAGCTCCCTCTTTTCCACGATCAGCGGGGTGTCGCTTTCGAATATCTCAACAGGCGTATTGGCGCCGTTGGCCGGGAATATATAGACATAGTTGCCGTCATTGGCGGCGCCCGCCCCCATACCGCCTCCCCGGATGATCACGGAGTGCCATGGTTTCCCGTTTTTCCTTTTCCCGTAGAATACGTTCATTGCCGCAGGTGTGCCTCCGGACCCTGCAATAACACTTTTGGGCAAAACACCGGAAAGGGCACGGTAAATGACCTCGGTCAGAAAATGACCCACCCCCATCCGCGCAGCCACTGCCGCAGGAAATTTGCAGTTCACCACGCAGCCCTCCGGGGCGACAAGCTGTATAGGCCTGGCGCAGCCGTCGTTATTGGGGATATCCGGGGCAAACATGCTTTTCGCTGCCATAAACACATAGGCGTAGGTAAAATTGAAAACCACATTTCCGCCCCAGTCTACCTGTGGGGAGGAACCATCCAGGTCTACCTTGATATCGCTTCCCTTGACCTCAACCTTCGCCTGGATAACGATGTCTTCTTTTCCCTTTGTTTGTTCAATGATGCCTTTCGCATGGTAAATCCCGTCGGGTATCTTTTCGATCTCCTCCCGCATACTTTTTTCAGTGAGGCTGATGATCTGGTCCGCCAGGTCATCGAGGTTATCAAGGTCGCTTTCTTTGAGCATCTGGCGCACCTTCTCGGCGCAGACATGGTTCGCGGCGATCTGCGACCTGACATCACCGATAACCTCGTCCGGGGTCCGCACATTCCAACGGATCATGTCGAGGACCGACTCGTTGAGGACTCCCCCGTGATAGAGCTTCACCAGAGGGATGAAAAGGCCTTCCTCAAAGACATCGTGGTTATCAGAGGCTACCCGGCCGCCGATGTCGGAGTGGTGAAAAACACAGGCAGTGAAGGCGACCAATTGTTCTTTATAAAAGATGGGGCTCATGACGCAGACGTCGTTCAGGTGGCCTGCCAGCGCCCAGGGATCGTTCGTAATAAAGACATCGCCGGGCTGATAATGATCTATAGGAAATTTGTTGACGAGATTTTTAATGCCCAGGGCCATTGCGCCCGACTGGCCTGGGGTGGCAAAGCTCCCCTGTGCCAGTTCCCGGCCCAACCTGTCGGTAAACATACAGGTATAATCGTGGGCATCTCTGAGGAGACTCGAAAATGCAGTGCGGGCAACGCTTGAGTCCGCCTCATCCACAATGGAAATAAGCCTTCGCCATAAGATTTCTAACGTGATCGGATCAAACGTGCGGCCCATTATCGCACCTCCTTAAGATCAATCCAGAGAAATCCGAAATCATCCACCGATATATGAGCGTCCTCACCCACTATGAGGGTTGACTCCTTCTCCTCGATAATTGCCGGACCCGGGAACTTCGCGCCTGGAAAAAGCTTGTACCGGTCATATACTGTGTAGGGTATAAAATCCCTGGCGACAGGTGAGTATGCCGGCCGCTGTCCCTTGATTGCCGTATCAAGAGACTGCCCTTTCCCCCTGCTCAGTTTTGGCAGTTGCAGGAGACGCTCGGGAAGACTTGCTCTGATCTTGAAATTGATGAACTCCACCTCTGATTCAGGATATGTCCTGCCATAAAGTTTCTTATAGACATCGTCAAAAAGATGCCTGATGTCCTCTTTCTGAAGTTTTGCAAAATCTCCCGCGGGTACGGGAATATTGATCTCCGATCCCTGCCCCACGAAACGCATGTCGACGGAGCGCTCATATTGGATTGTGTCTTCTGCCGCCTCCTTCTTCAGTATCTTCCCGGCATCCGCTTCAAGCCCCTTAAATATGTCCTCTATCTCGGTAAAGGCAACATTGGTGAGGGGAACCTTGTGGCTGCGCAAAAGATCAAATGCCCGTGGAGCCGTGAAAAATCCCATGGCCGATCCTACCCCGGCATTGGGCGGCACAAGCATGCGGGGCGCCCCCAGCTTCTTTGCCAGGCCATAGGCGTGAACAGGCCCAGCCCCGCCAAAAGCGGCTATCGTTACGATCTTGGGGTTTCCGCCTTTTTCTGCGATATGTGTCTTTGCCGCTGCCGCCATCGTTTCATTGATAAGGTCATGGATCCCCCAGACGGCCTGGATAAACGAAACCCCGAGAGGCTTTGCAACCTTCTCCTCAACGCCGCGACGCGCGCCGGCCTTGTCAAGCTTCATCGTTCCCCCGAGGAAGTAGTTCTCGTCAAGGTAACCAAGCAGGAGGTCTGCATCGGTCACGCATGGATCTGTGCCGCCGCGCCCGTAACAGATGGGCCCAGGTTCAGCGCCGGAGCTTTCCGGCCCGACCTGGAGAGTACCAAGCTTGCTGATCTTGGCAATGCTCCCGCCCCCGGCACCTATCTCCATCAGGTCGACGACGGGCACCTGTATCGTGAGGCCGCTTCCCTTCATAAATCGTTGTACCCGTCCTACTTCAAAGGTCGGAACAACACCGGCAACCCCCTTCTGGATCAGGCAGGACTTCGCGGTCGTTCCCCCCATGTCGAAACAGAACATCTCCGGGATATTAAAGTGTTTGCCGTAATATTGACCCGCGATGACTGCCGCTGTCGGTCCCGACTCGATGATCCTGACGGGAAATTCTGCCGCTGTCTCGACAGAGGTAACGCCGCCGCTCGAAAGCATAATAAAAAGTTTGCCCTTGAAACCGATCGATGTGAGCCGCCCCGCCAGTTTTGACAAATAGCGTCCTGTGAGGGGCTTGACATAGGCGTTGGTTACGGTTGTACTTGTCCGTTCATACTCTTTGATCTGCGGCAGGACATGGTACGAGATCGAGGTTGAGATCCCCGGGGCTTCCTTTTCGATGATCTCTTCGATCATCTTTTCATGGGTTGGGTTCTCAAAGGAATTTATAAGGCAGACGGCGATCGACTCAACGCCCATGTCTATGAGCTTGCGGACCACCCGTTTTGCATTTTCCGGGTCCAGGGCCTTTATAACGCTCCCGTCACTGCGAACCCTTTCGTCCACTTCGACGCGATACCTCCTGGGGATGAGGGGCCTGGGAAATTCAGCAAATATATCATAGGGGGCGTAACGTATCTCTCTCCCGATCTCCAGGACATCCCTGAAGCCTTTTGTTGTAATGAGCCCTGTCCTTGCTCCCTTTCTCTCGATAATAGAGTTGATGACAAGGGTTGTCCCGTGTATCAACTCATCGAGCTTTCCGACAAAGTCCGGCGTTGCCTCCTCCAGCGCCCTGATCCCTTCTTCAACTGCATCGGAAGGGTCCTGGGGCGTGGTCAGGCACTTGCCGGTCATTATCTCCCCTGTTTGATCGTTGAGCAGGACAAAGTCTGTAAACGTGCCGCCGATATCACAGCCCAGCCGGTAATACTTATCTCTCATAATGTCCTCCAAGGTGTACTAAAAGCACGAAATCCGAATATCGAAATCCGAAAGTCGCGGGTTGCAAGGAAATCGTTGCCTGATACTGCCTATCCGTTTTTCATCCGGTTTGCCATGAGCCCCGGGAATAGAAAACCCGGCACCGATGCTCGCATATGACTCATAGGGTTTTATCTCTCTGCCCTCGGCTCTCCGCTCTCTGCTGCCTTTTTCCCTCACGACTGACAGATCTTTAGAATAGACTTGGTTCGTTAAACTCTCCAAAGATCTCTCTGAAGATGCCCACCATCTCTCCTACGGTAGCATAGGCCTTGCAACACGCAACAAGATAGGGCATCACATTTTTTCCGTCCCGGGTGGCCGATTCCAGGTCCTTCAGCGTTCTCGAAACGTCCTTATCAGAACGCTCCCTCCTGACCTCGCGGAGACTTTCTATCTGTTTCTCCGCCGATTCCCAGTTGTATTCATGGAGCTCCACGTCCATCGATTCTCCTTCTCTGTAAATATTAACACCGACCTTTAAAAGCTCTCCTGACTCAAGTCCCCCTTCTATCTCGAAGGCCTGCCGTGCAACGAGTCTCTGGATAAAACCATCTGCAACGGCCTTTACTATTCCCCCGTATTTTTCGATCTTCTCCATCTCTTCCTCGATCTTCTGCTCCATCTCCTTCGTG
>JAQTNJ010000196.1 GCA_028713955.1 Syntrophorhabdaceae bacterium | reverse complement strand
AACGAACACAGGATCAAGCAGGCAGTAAAGGGAATCAAAAATCTTTTATATTCTTCGAAAAGTAAATGATCGGCGTAGGCATTATAGGTCTCGGTACAGTAGGTGCCGGTACATACAGAATCCTTACTGAACACAAATCCCTGATACAAGAGAAGACAGGGCTGGATATCAAGGTTGTCAGGATAGCCGAAACAGACCCGCAAAAGGTAAAGGGCAAAAGGATTGCCGGGAGTCTCATCACAAGCGACGCACTTGAAATCCTGAACGATACACGTATCGACATCGTTGTGGAACTGATAGGCGGCATCAGGCCGGCCTATGACTATATTGTCAATGCACTGAAGAAGAAAAAATGGGTTGTTACCGCCAACAAGGCCCTCCTGGCAGAGCGGGGCGACAAGCTTTTTCAGATCGCAGGGCAAAACCGGTGCGAGATAGGCTTTGAGGCGTCCGTATGCGGCGGCATTCCCGTTATCAGGGCCATAAGGGACGGTCTTATCGGGAACAGGGTAACGTATATGCTCGGCATATTGAATGGAACAAGTAATTATATCCTCACGAAAATGACCGATGACGGGGTCTCCTTCGATGATGCCCTTCGTGACGCGCAGCGGCTCGGTTTTGCTGAAAAGGACCCCACCTTCGATATCGAGGGCATTGACGCAGCCCACAAGCTTGCCATTCTCGTGCGCTTAGCCTTTTCCTATCCCATCAGGATGGCGGATATCATTACAGGAGGAATCTCCAGGATCGAGCCCATAGATATAGATTCCGCAAAAGAGTTCGGCTACAGGATCAAGCTCCTCGCAGTCGCAAGGGACGATAACGGTCTCATTGAGGCCAGGGTTGAACCTGCGATGATCCCCTTAACGCACCCGATGAGCAATGTGCATGGCGTCTATAATGCCGTATATGTTGTCGGGGACAAGGTAGGTCCCAACCTGTTCTACGGACGCGGCGCCGGCGGTGAACCGACGGGCAGCGCGGTAGTGAGCGATATCATAGACATGGCGCACAGGATCCAGGATAAAAATAATTTTATAAGATTACCCGTATATACAAGCAGCAAAAAGATGAAAAAAGGCGAAGAGTCATCGGTGCCTTACTACATGAGATTTACCGCGCAGGACAGACCCGGGGTGCTGTCGAAGATCTCCGGCATCCTGGCACAGTACAATATCAGCATCTCAGCCGTTACCCAGAAGGGCAGGAAAGAGACCGGACACGTCCCTATAGTGATGCTTACCCATGAGGCAGTTGAGCATGATCTGAAAAAGGCAAAGGCAGCGATTGACAGATTGTCCATTGTACGCGGAGGCAGCATATACATCCGTATCGAGGAAGGGGGGCTGTGAAACCGGCAATCGGCAATAGGCAATCGGCAATAGGCAATCGGAGACCCTCGCCGGGTGCCCTTGAGGACTCACTGTTCGGGGCGCTCAGGGGAAACCGCGAATGAAGTACGTTGTTATTATCGGTGATGGTATGGCGGATTTCCCGCTCCCGGAACTGGACGGAAAAACACCGCTCATGGCGGCACACAAACCCTGCATCGACAGAATGGCCCGGGAAGGGTTCTGCGGAAAGGTGATCACTGTACCCGAAGGTTTTTCGCCCGGCAGTGACGTCGCATGCATGTCCATATTCGGTTATGACCCGGCGAAATATTATACGGGCAGGGCCCCCATCGAGGCCTTCGGAATGGGGATCGGGATGGGCGATGACGATGTGGCCTTCAGGTGCAACCTCGTGTACCTGGCAAAAACCCCTCAAGGGACTCTGATGGGTGATTACAGCGGTGGTCACATCACAACCGGGGAGGCGCACGTTCTCATTAAAGATCTGCATAACGAGATAGGAGGCAATGAGTTTGTCTTCTTTCCAGGGGTAAGCTATCGCCATATCATGATATGGAAAGGCGGTTTGTGGGAAATGAAGACGACCCCGCCGCACGATATTACTGAAAAAGAGATCGGGGAGTATCTTCCGAACGGTGAGGGTGCGGGGGTGCTTACAGGGTTGATGGAGCGGTCTCAGACCTTTCTCGCAAACCACCCCGTCAACAAAAGGCGGGAATCGGAAGGCAGGTACCCTGCCAACAGTATCTGGTTATGGGGACAGGGGAAGAAGGCCCGCTTTCCATCCTTTGAAGACCAGCACGGGGTCAGAGGCGCAACGGTCGCTGCCGTCGATCTCGTTAAAGGCATAAGCAGGCTCATCGGCTTTGATGCGCCTTATATTGAAGGGGCCACAGGCTACCTTGACACTGATTATAAGGCAAAGGCAGGGGCAGCCCTCAAGCTCCTTGAAAGCCACGACATCGTCTATGTCCACATCGAAGCGCCTGACGAGGCCTCGCACAACGGAAATGTCGCGGAGAAGATACGGGCAATCGAGAATATTGACAGAGAGGTAGTAAGTGTGCTCTATGAAAAAAGCAGCGAAGACACGCGGTTCCTGATTGTTACCGATCACGCAACACCCATATCGATGAAAACACATTACGCCTGTCCGGTACCGTTCATAATGTATGATAAGAAGGTCGGGCAGGATGGCTGTCAATCGGGATACAGTGAGCAGTCAGGCGAGGTGACAATGAGTGGAGAAAAGATGGTACGGTCTTTTCTAAAAGGACAGGGACAATGAGACAGAAATTTATATTCGTAACCGGCGGCGTTGTATCTTCCCTCGGTAAGGGGCTTGCCTCGGCGTCTATCGGCGCCCTTCTCGAATCGAGGGGCCTCAATATCATGATAAAAAAACTTGACCCGTACATCAACGTGGACCCCGGCACCATGAACCCTTTTCAACACGGCGAGGTATATGTCACAGAAGACGGTGCGGAGACCGATCTGGACCTTGGTCACTACGAGAGGTTCACCAACGCTGTGGGGTCCAAGCGGTGCAATTTCACGACAGGCCAGGTCTATGACACCGTTTTATCGAAGGAGCGGAGGGGAGAATACCTTGGAGGAACGGTACAGGTAATCCCCCACATAACTGACGAGATCAAGAGAAGGATCCTTGATGTAGACGACCATGTCGATGTTGTTCTCGTTGAGATCGGAGGCACTGTCGGTGATATTGAGGGTCTGCCGTTTCTGGAGGCCATCAGGCAGCTTCGGAACGATCTTGGCAAAGAGAACTCCCTCTTCATTCACCTCACGCTCGTTCCCTTTATAAAGGCAGCGGAAGAGATGAAGTCAAAACCGACACAGCACAGCGTGAATGAGCTCCGCAGGATCGGTATCCAGCCCGATATCCTCCTGTGCCGGGCAGAAAGGCCCCTGTCGCAGGGATTAAAGGATAAGATCGCGCTTTTCTGTAATGTTGAAAAGGATGCAGTGATAACGGCCAGGGACGTTGAGGTGATCTATGAAGTCCCCCTCCTGTTTCATAATGAGGGGCTCGACGAGAAGGTCACGAAGCTCCTCAATATATGGGCAAAGAAACCGGACCTGTCAAAGTGGGATGACATTGTCGAGACCATCAAAAACCCGAAAAGGGAGGTCGACATTGCCTTAGTAGGGAAGTACGTGAAACTGAAAGATTCATACAAGAGCCTCAATGAGGCCCTCGTCCATGGCGGCATTGCCAACAATTGCAGGGTAAATATCCGCTATATAGACTCCGAGGACCTTGAGAAGGGGTCCGTTGCCGGACTCCTTGATGTGGACGGCATACTCGTTCCCGGCGGTTTCGGCGACAGGGGGATTGAAGGCAAGATCAACGCCGTACGGTTTGCCAGGGAAAAGAAGATCCCCTATTTCGGGCTATGTCTCGGCATGCAGCTTGCCGTCATCGAGATAGGGAGGCATAAAGCAGGATGTGAAGGCGCGCATAGCTGTGAATTTGATGAAAATACCCCCCACCCGATCATATACCTCATAGAGGAATGGGTAGACAGGGATAACAAGGTGCAGAAACGGGATAAGTTCTCCGATAAGGGTGGGACCATGAGGCTCGGTGCATATCCATGCAGGATTGCCCAGGGTAGTCTTGCTTTTAAGGCCTATGGCCAGGAGATGATCCACGAGAGGCACCGTCACCGGTATGAATTCAATATGGACTTCCGCAACCGCCTTGAAAAATGCGGGATGGTCATCTCGGGGATCTCCCCTGACGGCAAACTCGTTGAGATCATCGAGTTCAAAAACCACCCGTGGTTCCTTGCATGCCAGTTCCATCCTGAATTTAAATCAAAACCCTTCAGGCCGCACCCCCTGTTCAGGGATTTCATCAAGGCATCGCTTAAACAGAGACAAGGGAACAGCAGGAATGCAAAAAAGAATAAACATACATAACGTCAGCGTTGGTGGGAGACCCTTCGTGTTTATCGGCGGACCTTGCGTAATTGAAGGGAGGGACATTACCCTGAAAACAGCGGAGGCGCTCTGTCGTATCACCAGCGACCTCCAGGTTCCTTTCATTTTCAAATCCTCTTACGACAAGGCAAACCGGACATCCATCGAAAGTTTCAGGGGACTGGGTATAGAGGAAGGGTTGAAGATACTGGCCGAAATAAAAGATTCAGTAGGGATACCGGTGCTCACTGATGTTCATTCGGTGGAAGAGGTCAGGATCGCCGCGGAAGTGGTGGACGTCCTGCAGGTGCCCGCGCTCCTCTCACGGCAGACAGACCTGCTGGTTGCATGCGGGAAGACCGGTAAACCCGTCAATATCAAGAAGGGACAATTCCTGTCGCCCCACGACATACAACATGCCATCCGGAAGGTAGAATCTACCGGCAACAACCGGATCATCGTTACCGAAAGGGGGACCTCTTTCGGCTACAACACCCTTGTGAATGATTTCAGGGCTATCCCGATCATGAAGGGATTCGGATACCCGGTGGTCTTTGATGCAACCCACAGCGTACAGAAACCGGGAGCGATGCCCGGCTACTCAGGCGGGGAGAGGGAATTCGTGTTTCCGCTGGCAAAGGCGGCCCTCGCCGTGGGTGCAGACGGCATCTTCATGGAGGTCCATATGAACCCCGGGCAGGCCTTATGCGATGGGGATAACTCTGTCCCGCTCGATGATCTGCCTTTTATGTTAAAGACATTAAAAAAGATCGGGGAAGTCCTGTGAGCTCTTTTATAGAAACCGGCAAAGAGGTCCTGAGAAAGGAAGCGGAAGCGATCATCCAGGTAATGAACGGGCTGGGCGACAGCTTTGATAGGGCAATTGATATAATCCATGCATGTACCGGAAGGGTCGTACTTTCAGGTATGGGTAAATCAGGGCTTATCTGTAAAAAGATCGCCTCCACGCTCTCCAGTACAGGAACCCCCGCGATGTTTTTGCATCCCGCCGATTCTCTTCATGGCGATCTCGGTATGCTTCAGAAGGGGGACGTGCTTGTCGTGGTGAGTAACAGCGGCGAGACGGAAGAGATCGTAAAGATCCTTCCCTGGGTGAAAAGGATGGATATACCTACAATCGTCATTACGAGCAAAGACGACTCTACGGTAGCGGCCCACGGGGATGTAGTGCTTCACTTCAGGGTCAACGAAGCCTGTCCATACAACATGGTCCCTACGTCAAGCACTACGGCAACACTTGCACTTGGTGATGCCCTCGCCATCGCATTGATGGAAAAGAGGACGTTCAAGATGGAGGATTTTGCCTCCCTCCATCCGGGCGGTACACTGGGGAGGAAACTGCTCATGAAGGTTGAAGACCTGATGCACACGGGCGAGGCAATACCGAAAGTATACACAACGGCCGCCATGAAGCACGTTATCCTCGAGATTACATCAAAAAGACTGGGCGTAACAGGCGTCTATGATGGAGAGGAAAATCTGATCGGGGTTATTACCGACGGTGACCTCCGGAGGGCAATCGAAAGGTACGACAAACTTTTATTTACGAAAGAGGCTGCCGATGTGATGACCGGGAAACCAAAGATGATCAGAAGAGATGCCCTTGCCGCTTACGCGCTAAAGGTGATGGAGGAGTTTTCCATCACATCGCTCTTTGTAACAGCAAGGGAGGGTGATACGCAGCCGG
>JAQTNJ010000195.1 GCA_028713955.1 Syntrophorhabdaceae bacterium | reverse complement strand
GCCCGAAGCAACAAGCTCCCGCATGTTTTTACCCAGCACCTCCTGCCGTTTAATGCCCGTTATCCGTTCATAGGCCTTGTTGATCATCAGCGTATTGGCATCGCCATCGGTGATATAAAGCCCGTCATAGGCATTTTCTATAATTGCTTCAAGATCGTTTATCGATTTTTTCAATGAATCCATTGCGTTAAAAAAACCTCCCTTTTATTTTACATTACCGGAAATATCTATTTTTTTCAACGTAAATCGGCACTGTCTGTTGACTTTACGATCATGGACATAGTATATCGTTTCAAATAATATACGGGGGTTTACAATGGGTAAGAACAACATTGTCTTTTTAGAAGTCATCGAGTGGTTCGACGATACCGGAAAGGAGATCGCTCACAGGATCCCTGAGGGCGGCTCTGGTGAGATCAAGTACGGCGCCCAGTTAATCGTTCGGGAAAGCCAGTCCGCAATATTCTTCTATCAGGGGAAGGCCTATGATGCCATTGGTGCGGGCAGGCATACCCTGACAACGCTCAATATCCCTGTTATTACAAAGATACTGAGTCTGCCATGGGGTTTTACAAGCCCCCTCAGGGCAGAAGTTTACTTCGCCAACATGAAGGTCTTCCCTAATCTGACATGGGGAACAAGGGACCCCGTGGCGTTCAAGGATTCCCGGCTCGGACTCATCAGGCTCAGGGCCTTCGGCATCTTCAACATACAGGTCATACAGCCGGCCCTTTTTGTGAATACGATTGTCGGTACTAAAAGTACCTACACGGTATCTGATATAGAAGAATATCTCAGCAGCGTCATTGTCTCCCGTTTTAACGATTATCTCGGGGAAAAGCTCGACACGGTCTTTAACCTTCCCGGCCAGTATGATGCCATATCAGATGGACTGAAAAAGGTCCTTGAAGAAGACTTTTCCCGCTTCGGACTGATGCTTTCCGGACTCTACATCAATTCCATAACACCTCCCCTTGAAGTGCAGAAAGCGATCGACGACAAGAGCAGACTGGGCATCTTTGATGATGTGAACAAACTCCTGCAGATGAAGGCCGCCATGGCTATTGAAAGCGCTTCGCAAAATCAGGGTGGAGCCGGGACCGGCCTCGGCATGGGTCTTGGCTTTATGATGCCTGCCATGTTCGCCGAATCCCTCAAAAACACAGGTACGAAAATCCAAGATGTGTTGAAGTGTCCTGATTGTCAGAACCCGATCAATGAAGATGCGAAGTTCTGCCCTTCATGCGGACACCAACTGCTTATATATCAACAGTGCGGAAAATGCGGCAAGAACCTTCCGCCTCATGCAAGGTTCTGCCCTTCATGCGGACAACGGGCTTCAAAAAGACCGCTTCCCGCAAAATGTGCCCATTGCGGCACGGAAAATCTGGCCGGTTCGATCTATTGCAATCAATGCGGGGAGAAGATATAAAGGCAGCAGAGAGCGAAGAGCAGAGGATGAGAGGATGAGAAGATGGGATACTGGTTGCTCGATAGAGGTTCTTTGTTCCTTTTACCTTTCACCTTTTACCTTCTCTATTCACTATTCACTATCGACTATTCACTGCTTTTATAGGGTTTACTGATGAAGATAGAACATGAATGCCCGCAGTGCGGCGCCCCTATCATCCTTGAAGAAACAGACAGGCTTTTATCATGTGATTTCTGCCGCGTAAGACTGTATATCCAGGCCAGGGATTACTTACGGTATTTTTTTCCTCCTGCAGACAACGTAAAGGACGATCTTCTTTTTATCCCCTACTGGCGTTTTCGAGGGATGCATTTTTTATGTAGGACAGACAGGATAGAACAGGGTTTGCTTGATAAGACCTTTTCGGCAGTGAACCACCAATCCATACAACCTTCACTGGGTTTACGGCCGCAGACATTGAAGCTCAGATTTGTTCAGCCTTCAGACAAGAGGGTATTCATGCAACCACAGTTTTCATCCGAGGAATCATATGCGGCAACCGAACAGAAGGTATCTGAGGTGCTCTTTTACGAATCCTTTATTGCCGAAACATTGAGCCTTCTGTATACACCAATATATATCCGGGATGATGTGATCTACGATGCTGTACTGAACGAGCCTGCATCGAATCTCTGCGGCGGCAGCCTTGATCTTCAGGGTGCCGGCAACAACTCCGGGATCATGTTCCTTCCCGCTGTCTGTCCGAACTGCGGCTGGGACATGATCGCTGAAAGAGACAGTTGTATCCTGATCTGTACGCATTGCAACACTCTCTGGGAAACAACCGCAGAAGGCTTTAGAACAACCAATTTTGCCGTTATCACGGGGGCAAAAGACAACGACAACCTCATGTACCTGCCATTCTGGAGAATGAAGATCAATGTGCGGGGGATTGACCTTAAGTCTTATGCTGACCTTGTACGATATGCAAACCTGCCAAGATCAATACGGCAGGAATGGGAAGAGGCAGGGTTATATTTCTGGGCGCCTGCCTTTAAAGTTCCACCGGCAACATTTCTGATGCTCTCAAGGCAGATAACTCTCCTGCAGCCGAACAGGGAGATCGATGATAATCTTCCGGGATCACGGATATACCCTGCTAATCTACCAAGACAGGAGGCGGTGGAAAGCGTAAAAACAACCCTTGCCAATATGTCGGCCAGAAAAAAGATCCTCTTTCCCCAACTAAATAATATCAGTGCCGGGTGCATGGAATCCCTGCTGGTCTACTATCCTTTCACAGAAACAAATACTGAATTGATACAGGAAGAACTGCGTCTGGGGATACAGAAGAACGCGTTGAAGCTGGGACAGACGATATGACGGATGCCGGATGCTCGTCGCTGGTCGCTTGATACTGGTTATATAAAACAAGTAACAAGGGACAAGATTCTTGCTGTATCGTCATCGCGAGGAGCGAAGCGACGTGGCGATCTCATAGGGTATAATTTATTGAATGAGATTGCCGCGCTGCGCTCGCAATGACAAAGCGCCACGCCCTTCGGGCTCGCAATGACAATTTTCATTTCTCTTACCTTTCACATTTCACGTTTTCCATCACTTCCCCTTGACTAATGGCATATTCGCACTATAATGGAAAATAGGGAGTGATATACAGACTGCATAGAGGACCAAAGGGGGTTATCATGACGGTAAAGAAACAAAAAAACACTCCAGGGGCAAGGAAGGCACGAGGCAAGAACAGTGGAGAAAAGAACTTCAACGCCGCGTTAGTGGCCTTTGGGATCATTGCACAGGAGCGGGTCCGTAACGCCCGGGATCCATTTGCGACGGGCATAAAGGTTGCCGAGCAGATAAGGAGATTAGCAGAACAGCTTGAATACGAAGTCAGGGATGAATCCATGGCGCTCACCGAGGCCGGGTATATTTCCAGTGATGTCGTGGGCGTTGGAATCGGCGTTTTTTAATTACTGATTTTCCGCGAAGGTGAGTATCGGTGTCAGACATTGAAGCGTATGTGGAGTATGTCCCCATCCTTTACGATATAATCACGGCCCTCAAGTCTTAACAATCCCTTTTCTTTCGCTGCATGTTCAGACCCGCATTGGATAAAATCATCAACATTGATGACATCTGCCTTTATAAAACCTTTTTCCATGTCCGTGTGGATCTTCCCGGCCGCCTTCACGCAGGTAGTGTTCTTTGGGATTGTCCAGGCCCTCATCTCCTTGCCGACAACCGTATAAAACGTGATAAGATTTAATATTTCATAACCAACCCGGATAACGTTCTCAATTGACATCTTTTCCATGTTATACAGTTCCATATACGATGCCTTTTCCTGGCCAGACAGCGCCGAGAGGTCTTCTTCAAGCTTGCCGCAGATATAGACTGCCCTTCCTCCTTTCTTTTGTACAAGCTCCTCTATGGCAGGAACGGGAAGGTTATTCAGGGTCTCTTCGTCAACATTTGCTATGTAAAAAACCGGCTTTGTTGCGATAAGATTAAATGAACGGATGAGCTGTTTTTCATTCTCATCATACTGCTCCATATCCACGAAGATGCCCCTTTCAAGGGTTTCCCTGATCTTAAGAAGCAGGTCATGTTCTGTTTCACCCTTTTCTCTTGACACCTTTGCAAGCCTTTCGATCTTCCGTAACCTTTCCTCTACGATCTCAAGGTCTGAGATGAGGATCTCCGTTTCAACGATCTCCGCATCCCTTTTCGGGTCTATGTCGCTGTATACGTGGGGGATGTTCTTTGTGCTGAAATACCGGACCACATGGGCTATTGCGTCAACGTTCCTGATATGGGACAGGAATTTATTGCCAAGCCCTTCACCTTTATGCGCGTCCTTGATAAGACCCGCAATATCGACGAATTCTATCGTGGTCGGTGTTACCTTTTCAGGTTTCAATATTTGCGCAAGCCCTGTCAGGCGATCATCCGGCACCGGGATAACACCGACGTTCGGTTCGATCGTACAAAATGGATAGGGGTGGCAGGGAACAGACAGCGTTGTCAGGGCATTAAATATTGTCGATTTACCGGAATTCGGCAATCCGATCATTCCACAGGAAAAACTCACTAAGCAACCCCTTTCAGCTCTCAGTTTGTAATAAATCCGTAAGTCGTGAGTCGTTAGGCGTGAGTGGATTAAAGCATATCGCAAAGCGTATGGCGCATAGCGGAACACCCGCAAGTCGTAAGGCGATGAAAGTCGTGAATCGTGATCGGAATATTCTGCTTTCTGCTCTTCTCACCCTCTCACCTTCTGCTCTCAGCTCTCAGCTATCTCCTGTTATACATGCTCATTGCCTTTGCCTTGCCATCAAAGACAAAGGTTTTAGCAGCCTCTACCGCAGTCTCCAACGTCTCTTCCAGCGTTTTCATTTCATGATCCCGAAAACGGGAAAGTACATAGTCCTCAGGCGGCATCGCAGGGTCTCTTCCGATACCCAGTTTTAACCGGTAAAATTGTGAAGAACCCAGGGTTTCCATGACAGACCTTACCCCTTTATGTCCGCCATCGCTTCCGCCCAATCTTATCCTTATCCTGCCCAGCTCCATGTCAAGGTCGTCATGGATAAGCAGAAAATTCTCAAGTCCTATATTCATCTTTTTCAGGAGTGAGAAAACAGGTCCACCGGAAAGGTTCATATAAGTGACCGGTTTCGCAAGGATCAGGCTTTCGGAAACACCGATCCTGCAACCGGATATTTTCTTACTGAAAGGGATATTCAATGCCCTGGAAAAACGTTCTATAACAAGGTATCCGGCGTTATGTCTCGTGCCCGCATACTCAGAGCCTTTGTTGCCAAGCCCGCATAGAAGGAACAACAATACCCCTATTCTTCCTTTTCTTTTTCTTTCTCTTTCTTTTCAGGCTCCACAGCAGCAGGTGCTACTTCCTCGGCCACAACAGGTTTTTCTTCTACTGTCGGAGGAATAACCGTGACCACCGCAACATCCAGATGCTCGAGCAGTTTTATGCCCGGGATTGATATCTGGTTTACGTGGTAAGAATCGCCGATGTCAAGGTCTGATATATCGACCTCAATCTTCTCAGGGATCTGGGTGGGAAGGCATTCCACCTTGATTGACCTCAGATGCTGATCGACAATACCATCGTTTGCTTCTCCCTTTGAACGCCCGACCAGATGGATCGGTATTTCCACCTCTATGGTTCTTTCCATCGATACCTGTAAAAAATCTATATGAAGGATCTCATTTTTGAGAACACCTGTTTGAACGTGTTTTATCATGACCGGTCTGTGCTCTGCCTTTTTCTTGAGGCCATGCACCTCCATATTAAGGATCACGTTTCTCTTTAATTGTTTGCCCAGTTTCTCCCAATCCTTCAAAGAAACAGAGATGGAAAGAGGATCGACTTCCCTGCCGTATAATACTGCAGGTATCCTGCCCTCCTTTCTTAACCGTCTCGCTGTGCTTTTTCCTTTCTCTGCCCTTGTATCTGCTTTTATTAATATCTTTTCCATTAAAAACCTCCTCGCCTGCCTATATAAATAGTGAACTCACCGATTCATCATTATGAATCCTCTTGATGGCTTCACCGAGAATCGGTGAAACATCGAGTATCTTGATCTTTTTTGATTTCCTGGCGC
>JAQTNJ010000194.1 GCA_028713955.1 Syntrophorhabdaceae bacterium | reverse complement strand
ATTTGCCCTGATGGCATTGTCCGTAAGATCGCCTTTTTTGCCTTTTGCCTTTTTTACCGCGGGGGCGATTGCCTTCACGATACCCCCGATGTGTCCGTGCGCCTCTCCGCCCTGTACGGTAGCGGTGACGGCGCCGCATTTTGAGTGGCCGAGGATGACAACGAGCTTGGTCCCAAGATGGTCCACGGCATATTCGATGCTGCCGAGGGCAACATCATCTACGATATTTCCGGCAACGCGGATAACGAAGATGTCCCCGAGTCCCTGATCGAAGAGAATCTCCGGTGGTATACGGGAATCTGAGCAACCCACTATCACTGCGAAGGGTTTTTGTCCTTTTGATACCTCTGCGCGGCGTCTTAACCCCTGGTTTGGATGTTTCTGTTTTAATGACGCATACCGCTTATTGCCATCGGTTAACTTCCTTAACGCCTGGTCTGCCTCCGTATGATGGGTCATAAAGCCCTCCAAAAATTTTTTTACCCTATAATAAATGATTCAGAAGAAATCATCAAGGGTTTCGTTGCCAATGTCTCCCTGCAATCAATAGTGTACAAGGCGGCTTTGTGAATATCCGGTACAAAACCTAAAATCAGCATATTTTTGCTGCCATACGGGCAGGTCTATCAAGCTGTCTGCTGATTCTATCTTGTGTGTCAACAAGGTCTGACATTACCCGAACGCTTGCGCTGACAACGCAGGGCGGGGGTTATCCCATAATTGTGAAAATATTAACAAAATTTTGTTGACAACCTTTGTATACATGTTTAAAATAATTCGTCTAACACAATTATAAGGATAACGAGTAGTTCAATCCAAATATTAAATCAGGAGGTTTTATATGGCAGCAATGAAGGAAGAAAACAACAAGTATTACCCGCCAAAGGAATTCGTTGACCAGGCATACGTAAAGAACCGCGCAGAGTATGAAAAGATGTGGAAGCAGTCTGTTGAAGACCCGGAAGCCTTCTGGGGTAACGCGGCAAAAGAATTGTTCTGGTTTAAGCCATGGCTGAAGGTTAACAGGGAAGATTTTGCCAAAGGTCAGTTGGAATGGTTTATCGGCGGCAAGACAAATATCTCTTATAACTGTCTTGACTATCAGATCGAAAAAGGCAAGGGCGATAAGGTTGCTATCCTGTTCCAGGGCGAGCCCGAAGACGACGTAGTAAAACTCACTTACAAAGAGATGCTGAAATTAGTATCAAGGTTCGCAAACGTACTGAAGAAAAAGGGCGTGCGGAAGGGCGACAGAGTTGCCATCTATCTTCCCATGATCTGGCAGCTTCCCGTGGCAATGCTCGCATGCGCAAGGATCGGCGCTATCCACACGATCGTGTTCGGCGGTTTCTCGGCAGAGGCACTCCGTGACAGGATCCTCGACGCCGGCGCAAAGGTCCTCATTACCGCAACGGTTACTGGCGTTCCGGTAAGAACGTAAGCTCCAAGGCAAATGCCGACATCGCATGCGACCACTGTGCAGCACAGGGTCACACAGTTGACAAGGTCATCGTTGTAAAAAGACTTGAAAAATTTGACGTTCCTATGAAGGCAGGAAGAGATACCTGGTTTGAGGAAGAACTCGCGGCATCAGATATCACCGACAATTGCCCCGCAGAGGAGATGGATGCAGAAGATCCTCTCTTCATCCTTTACACCTCAGGCTCCACAGGCAAACCGAAGGGTGTGCTCCATACCGTCGGCGGCTACATGGTCTATACATACCACAGCTTTAAATATATCTTCGATTACAAAGACAAAGACATCTTCTTCTGTACCGCAGATATCGGCTGGGTAACCGGTCATTCCTATATCGTGTATGGACCGATGGCGAACGGTGCAACATCGATCGTCTTCGAGTCGGTTCCCACATTCCCGAACCCCGACAGGTTCTGGCAGATTGTTGAGAAGTTCAAAGTCAGCATCTTCTACACTGCCCCGACCGCTATCAGGGCACTCATGAAAGAGGGCGATAAATGGCCTCAGGGTAAGAACCTCTCTTCACTGAGACTTCTCGGCTCCGTCGGTGAGCCCATTAACCCGGAGGCATGGCTGTGGTACCATAAATACGTGGGCGGAGAGAACTGCCCCATCGTTGATACCTGGTGGCAGACAGAAACAGGCGGCATCCTTATTACCCCACTTCCCGGCGGATGGCCGACAATACCGGGCTTTGCAACACTCCCGTATTTTGGTGTTCATGCCCGCACCCTGCAGTCAAGGTCTGATGCATCTAAACCGGCAGTAGACGCACCCGTGAACGAACAGGGTGAACTCTGCATTGCACGGTCATGGCCTGGAATGATGAGGGGTGTCTTCGGCGAACCAGAAAGATTCTTCAATACATACTTTGTACAGCAGCCCGGCTTCTACTTCTCCGGTGACGGGGCAATAAAGAACGAAGATGGCTATTTCAGGCTCATGGGCCGCATCGACGACGTCGTCAACGTATCCGGCCACAGGATGGGTACTGCAGAGGTCGAGGCAGCCCTCAACTCCTTAACTACAGCAGTCGCGGAGTCCGCCGTTGTCGGTTTCCCGCACGAAATCAAAGGCGAAGACCTTTATGCCTATATCATTCTGAAAACAGGCGTTGAAGGGACCGATGCCCTTAAAAAGGAACTCGTAGCACACGTCAGAAAAGAGATCGGTCCTATCGCATCTCCCGGCAAGATCCAGTTCGTCCCAGGTCTTCCCAAGACACGTTCCGGCAAGATCATGAGAAGGATCCTGAGGAAGGTTGCATCCGGCGAGATCGATCAGCTCGGCGATACCACAACACTTGCCGATCCGTCCGTTGTTGACGTGATCGTAAAAGGCAGGCAGTAAGATAGTCTGACACAACGAATAGCAAAGCCCCCGGAGAAACCTCCGGGGGCTTTTTTACGATATACGATCTTTTATGAATCGTATATAGTATATCGAAGATACAAGAGCAGTAATATATACAGATCGGTTGGGTTCACGATATACGATCTACGAAATACGAAATACGGTTTTTATGTATACGCTCAATTCAACGAAAGCCTACCATGTGGACCAGTTGGACACGCTCGGTTGGGAGCTGACGGTCTGCAATGCCCTCCGCCCCGAAGGGACACCGCTACGCAAAATACTTACCCGTGACAACTCTTTTGGTTATCTCCTCTATGATTATCTAAGTAAGGTTATGCCTATGGAGAAGATCACAAGGATCCTTGAAGTTGGCGGAGGTTACGGCTATCTGATGAAGGATTTCCTTGAAAGGAACAGTACGTTGGAGCCGTGCATGCTCGATCTTTCCCCCTTTCTTCTCCGGAAGCAGAAAGAGACCCTCCGGGGATACAATGTCTCGTACAGAGAGGAGGATCTTCTGGAGACAGACCGGGCCTTTCTTTCAGAGTTTGATCTGGCGGTCTTAAATGAAAATTTGGGAGACTTCCCGACCCTTGTTAACCTGAACAGCAACCTGTTCCAATCACCATCAGACATAACCGACCCGATCCTGAGGTCAGCGCTTCATTTTTTTACCACATACGATCTTGAGAAACCTGAGGGCGACTTTAATCTGAACATAGGAGCCCTGCAGGTCCTGGAAAAGCTCTGTACCGCGGGTATTCCGTATATCTATATGGGCGAGCATAGTTGCGAGGCCTCTGCGCCCGAAACGTTGAGGCCTTTCATTCATATTGAATCGACAGGAAACCCAGAGAGGATCGCGCTGAAAGGACACGACGAATATACGATCAAATTCTCCTATCTTGAAAATATTGCACGGGCCTTTAACTACCGAACTATCCGCGGGTCCTTTGCGGATTTCATCACATTCGACCTGACCGACGAACTCCGAAACATCCTTCTCGCCCATGGCAGGGCAAGTGATGAGGCGGAGATAGTATGCCAGTTTATAGAAGACCTCTTTCAATATGAATACACGATCATCTTCAAGGACGCTAATACCGAATTGCCTTAATTTTTTTGTACAACATTTACAATGGTAGTTTGGGCAGCCTGATCTGTTACCTGTTTTTCAGCTCCAGCATATCGCTGTCCTTCCGTTCGCTTCCCGCCGGTGGTAAAAAATTGAGCACGTCCCCGCTGACTCCGTAGCGCTCGACCTGCTCATAGAGAAAGACCCCCGGGACGTCGTCATGGATCAGGAGGAGGCTTTGACGGTAGATGGCACGCCTCTTTTCCGGATCCATCTCAAATCGTGCGGCCTCCAGCAGTCTGTCCAGTGCCGGGTTGGAATAGCTGGAATTGTGAGCGCCCGACGTAAAAAGAGGAACCAACACCCCGTCCGCATCGTACATCGAATTGCCCCATCCGAGGAGATAGATGGGTTCTACCCGATGGCTTTCATAGGCTTCCCGGTAGGCGGCCCATTCATATATCTTGACGCTGGTCCTGATGCCGACCTTGCTCAGCATCCCGGCGATCGTATAGGCAACCTGCCTGTCGAGGATATATCGTCCGGAAGGGGTGGCCAGCGCGATTTCAAACCCCTCGGGATAGCCCGCTTCCACCAGAAGTTTCCGTGCCTTCACGGGATCATAGGGGTAAGGCGGGATCGAGGGATCATAGCCGAAGACGGAGGGGACAAGAGGCGTGGCTAAGATTTTGCCGCTGCCCAGGAGCGTATCCCTGATCAAGGCCTCCTTATTAATAGCATAGCTGATCGCCTGGCGGACCCGCTTGTCAGAAACGGGGCTGCCTCCCGGCTTCAGGATGTTGAAGGCGATGAATATAACCCTGCCGCTTGGCCCGGAGATCACGTTGAGTTCCGGATGCTTCTGCAGATCGGCAACAGCGTAAGGCGGAACACCGGCCACAACCTGGACCTCTCCTCTTTTCAGGGCCTCCACGCGTTTTTTGGGATCGGCAATGCTTATGAAAACAAGGGTCCTGACCGTTGCCGGCTTTTTCCCCCAGTACTGTTCGTTCGCTTCCAGTTCGATGGATTTGCCCACCGTGCGCTTCACGAATTTATAGCGCCCCGTTCCGACGGGGTGTTGTGCGAAATACTCATCTCCTTTTTCGCGAATGTATTTTTCGGGAACGATATAGGCGGCAAAGGCCACCCGTTTCGGTAGAATCGGGTCGGGCTTTGCCGTAATGATGTGGACCGTATAGGGATCCACAGCGATAACGTCTTTGAATCCCGCGAAGAACGCCTTGAAAGGATTGTTCGCTTTCCGGGTCCTGTTGTAACTGAAGACGACATCGGCGGCCGTCAAGGGATCGCCGTTGTGGAAGAAGACGCCTTTCCGGATCTTGAATTCCCATATTGTCGGATTGATGTTCCGGTAGCTTTCGGCCAGATTGAGCGAGAGTTCGTTTTCCCCCGTGCTCCTCAGAAGGCCGTCGAAAACGGCAGAGCAGTAATTTAGGTCAACGGATGACGACGCCTTCTGGGGGTCAAGGCTTGTCACGTCCACGCCCCGGGCGATTACGATCTTTCCCGCTGCCGCAGCACCCGCACCAGCAGGCATGATCATTAGCAAGGAAGATACGAGAACCAACGTCACGGATTTAATGATCTTCATGTCACACCTCCCGCATTGAATGGATTTTCACCCTTTTCTTTTTGATTCACATCCCCTTTTTCATTTATCTTCATCGACTACCAAAGGTTGTTGTTCCCCTGTTGCAGTCGACGCTATCAATGTCTTCATCTCCCGCCTTTTTTCGTGATGTCACGGCCAATCACTCCTCGTTGATCTTCGTAGTATTCATGGCAATCCCTCCTCTTTATTTCTTTCCCGTCTTCAGCGCGTGTATGCTGCACAGTCGTTTGATAACAGGTGTTTGATAAGAGCCATGAGGGAGCATGAAGATAAAGTAGTTATGTGTCAGCCGGAATTGTTTATAAAGCACGAACACTTCAAGCAATCCCCCTTTCGACTATATAATTGAAGGGTGTTTTTTTGTCAAGGACTAATTGTTGGGCGTATCTCTTTTCATATGCAATAGTTAAACGATGAGGGAAAAGGATTTTTTAATTGACAATCTAAAGCAATTTATATAATTATTCTGCGTGTTCCCTGTCTCGGGGAGTACATAAAATAACGTATTCAA
>JAQTNJ010000193.1 GCA_028713955.1 Syntrophorhabdaceae bacterium | reverse complement strand
CGAGGGCACGGCTCGCGGCAACACGCGCTACGTGCTGACCACGAACGCTCCGATCACGCTCGACACCACGTCGCTCACGTTCGGGTGCCTCGACTCGATCAGCCACGTGGGCGCGCACGCGCTGGTGTTCACCACGACGGGCGCCACCGGCGTCACGCTGCCCACCACGGGCACGCTCGCGACGCTCGGCGGAACCGAGACCCTGGTCGGCAAGACGCTGACCACGCCCACGATCGCCGATCAGACGAACATGGGTCACAACCACGAGAACGCGGCAGGCGGCGGGCAGATCGACTCCGACGCGCTGGCCAGTGCCGTCACGGCCGCCAAGGGCGGGACCGGGCAAGCCGGTGGCTACACCATCGGCGACATGCTGTACGCCTCGGCTGCCGCGACCCTCTCGAAGCTCGGCATCGGTACCGCGATGCAGATCCTGCGCACGAACGCCGGAGCGAACGCTCCCGAGTGGGGCGGCGTCGACATCGGCCAGCTGCCCACCATCACGGCTGCCATCGGCGGAACGGGCCAGGCGGGCGGGTACGCCGTGGGCGACCTGCTCTACGCTTCGGCAGCAGCCGTGCTGAGCAAGCTCGCGATCGGCACTGCGAACCAGATCGTCAAGGTCAACGCGGGCGCGACGGCGCCCGAGTACGCGACCGTCAGTGGGACTGCCGACCACGTCACCGTGACCCCTGGCGTCGGGACTCTGGCGTTCGACGTGGGCGCGCACGTGGTCCAGCTCGCGGACGTGCAGACGCTGACCAACAAGCGCATCGTGTGCAAGCCGTACACGGTCGCGTTCGTGGGCGGCGCCGACACGATGGCGATTGCCGACGGCAACTACGGCTGGATCGACACCGTCACGCAGAACAGCACGCTGACGATCGACAACGCGGGTGCCGTGCTGGGCGACATCATCGAGGTCAACCGCGACGACTCGGACGCGTTCACGGTCGCGGTCACGGACGGCGTCACCACGTGGATCACGATGACGGCCAGCAAGTTCGCCGGCATCACGCTGCGGTTCAACGGAACCAGCTGGATCCCGGTGGGCGTCTACCAGCAGGCGTAAGCCCGCCCGGCCTGATCCATGACTGCCTACAACGAGACAGCCGTCACGCTTGCGGCCTCCGCGGCGCGCGGCACGAGCGGGACCGCCGCTGCGGTGGACCTCGGTGTCTGCACCATGGCCCGCCTCGTGCTCGCGTGCTCGGCTGTCTCGGGGACCGGCTCTCCTACGCTGACCGTCACGGTCCAGACGAGCCCGGATCAGCTCGCATGGACGACGGCCACCGCGTTCACCGCCCGCACCACCGTGGGCACCCAGGAGATCAACGTCGCTGGGTGCTCGCGGTACGTGCGAGCCATCTGGACCATCGCCGGCACGGGCCCGAGTTTCACGTTCGGGGTCTCGGGCTCGGCATTCGTGGTCTACTGCAGCCCGACTGACCTGTACGGGCTGGCGATCCCACAGCGCGCCCTGGCCGACATCACGGCCGACACGATGGCGCGGGCCATCAAGAGCGCCAGCGAGGATTTGGATGGGCGGTTCAACCGTCGCTACACGTTCCCGCTGGTCTCCTGGTCGACGGAGCTGACGCAGCATGCGGCTGAGCTGGCTGCGTTCACGTGCCTGACCACGCGGGGCACGTCGCTCGACGGGCAGGACTGGGACGTTCTGAAGGACATCCGAGACTCGGCGCGCAGCTGGGCCAAGGGTGTCGGAAACAAGAGCATCGACCCGCCCGGGATCGTGGACTCGACCGCAACGGTCGATGAGGCAGGGCCGGTCATGTACACGAACACGAAGCGAGGCTGGGGCACGTGAGCGGCGTCGAGGGGATCGAAGGCTTCGACGTTCTGATCAAAGGGTTCAACCGCGTAGCCGAAAGCGGGATGAAGCTGGTCTCGCAGTCGCTCGCGGAGGAACAGGTCGACCTCATCAAGGAAGGGTTCAAGAACGGAACCGCACCAGACGGAAGCGCCTGGGCAGCCCTCTCGGAACTCAGCCGCAACGGCGACGGCGGTACGCCGCTCAACGATACGGGCAAGCACCTCAAGAATGCAACCCACATCGCGGCCGTGAGCCCGAGCTGCTATCGGGTAGTCATCGGGTTCCAGCACGCGAGCGTGCACCAGCGGGGTGCCGTCATCGTTGCGAAAGGCGCGCGCGCACTGTGCTGGCCGTGCATTCACTATCGCGGCAAGCAGGGCAAGCAGCGCAGGGAATACACTCACGCGTTCGCCCGGAAGGTGACGATCCCCGCGCGCCCCATGGTGCCAGAGGGAGCATTGCCTAGTCGCTGGCTCAGGAGCCTCCAGGAAGCATTCGACGACACGATGGACGTCCTGTTGGGGCACGGCAAATGACTCTCCCTTCCGGAATCCCCACGCTCCTTCTCGAAGCCAGCCAGGGTCTCGACACCCTTGGCATCGTCGTCAAGTTCGGGCGCAAGCATCTGAAGGACAACGACTCGCCCCCCGTGGTGATCTGGTACCCGACGAGGGACCAAATCACGTCGGCGCAGGCGTTGTCGACTGACACGTATCGGTCGATCCGAACACGCAATGCCGGATTCAACGCGTTCATCTGGGGCAAGAGCTACGACCAGTCGGTTGCCATCGCCAAGGCGGTGATCCGGCTCGTCTGGACCTACAACCTGGCGAGCGCCGACTTCGGCGACATCGAGTGGAACGTCAAGGCCGATGACGCCTGGACGGTCGACGGGCACGGTTGCCTGCTGCCCGTGACGTTCCGCCAGCCGATCACCTCCCAGGCTGAGGCGATCCCCTCGACCGAGACGGCGCTCGAATCGAACCCGACGCCCGAGGACGTGGTCACGACGGTCGCCGCAACACCGGGCGACCACGAAGCAACGCTTGACGTTCATCTCGCCAAGTACACGAAGCCAACACCGCCATAGGAGGCGACCCGTGGACAACAAAGAGACGAAGGCGGCGCCGCCTGCGGCGACCGCGACGGAGAAGTCTGTCCAGTCCGAGGAGCGCAAGACGCTCGAGGCCTGGGCGGCAGAGCAACCGATTGGCCCGTACCATCCGGGCAAACCCCTCAAGCCGGGGGAGCGCGAGACGCGCGAGGCCGAGAACCACCGCTGCCACCTGGCCGGGCTGCGGATCATTGCGCTCCGCAGGTTCGGGGCATTCGAGGGCGCCGAGATGACGCTCAAGCAGTTCAAGGAAATCTGCGGCGAGCTCACCGGCCACCCCATCGGCTACCAGCAGCACGGCGTGACGCCGGCAAAGGCGGTGTGACATGACCCTCCCCTCGCGATCCCTCACGGTCAAGAGCGGCGGCAACGGCGTCGCCCAGGGTGGCGACAACGTCCACGCGCTGATCGGAACCTGCACGCTCGGCACCATCGGCGTGGGATACACTTTCACCGACCCGGGCCAGATCGCATCGGTCCTGGGCATCGGCAACTTGGCTGACGCGGCCAGCTACGAGCTGGAGAACGGCGCCGGCTCGATCATCTGCTATCGCGCCCTGGACAGCGTTGCTGGCGTCATCACGACCGCGACCCCCTATGTCTCCACCGGAGACACCGGCACGTGCGTGGCGAGCGGTGCGCCCAACAACCGCTACATGGTGACGGTCGAGATCACGACCACGGGCACGCTCGGGACCGCGGCGTTCAAGTACGCGCTCGACGACGGGCCCGATGAGGACACCGTGAATTGGTCGCTTCCGGTCCAGGTGCCGGGAGGCGGGACCTACACGATCCCCAACACGGGCATCATCCTCACGTTCGCGGCCGGCGCCGGTCCGACGTTCTTCACCGCGGGCAACAAGTTCCACTTCAACACCACCGCTCCCGCGTTCCAGAGCGCCGACCTGACCACGGCCATGGACGCGCTCGCGCTCGGCGGCTCCTACTGGCGATACCTGCACATCGTGGGCGAGATCACGGCCGGGCTGGCCGCGACGATCGACACCAAGATGGAGTCCTTCGCCACGTCGCACAAGTACCGGCGTTGCTACTGCGAAGCCGCCGACATGGATCCGATCAGCGCCGTTACCAAGGGCGGCACCGCGCCTCCCGACGTCACGGTCTCGGGCATCCCGTACAGCAGCTGGAACGTCAAGATCAAGACGACCCTCATCGGCGCGCTCGGCGTCGCGAAGTTCCAGTATTCGCTGGACGGCGGCAACACCTACAACGGGACCGACATCCTGGTCACGGCCGTCACGGGCATCAACCCGATCGGCGTGCTCGGGCTCACGTTCACGTTCGGTGGTGCGATCGGCAACATCGACAACACCTGGACGTTCAACACCTGGGACAAGAACGACGCGGTCTGGATGGCGGCCCTCATCGCGGCCTATGCGGCATTCGCCAGCGCGAAGGGCCGCGTCATCGTGGGGGCCGGCTTCATGGAGGTTGGACTCCCGTCGGGCGCAAGCGTGCGCAGGCCCATCATGTGGGGAGCAAGCGCGCTCCGCTCCAAGATCGGCATCGAGGTCGACCTGGGCCAGATCGAGGACGCCGGCCCGATCGCTGGCTGCGCCTCCCTGTCCCACGATGAGGACAAGGTCCCGGGCCTCGACACGGCGCGCTTCATGACGGCGCGCACCTGGGAAGGCATTGCGGGCTACTACTTCACCCAGGGCTGCACGATGGCGGCTGGCGGGTCGGACTTCGACCTTGACCAGTATGGGCTTGTCATGGACGCCGGCTGCGAGGCAGTCGACGCCACGCTGGCCCTGCTGTGCAACAAGCACATCCGCGTCTACAACGACCCCGCGAACCCGCTGAACGGCTGCATCGACGAGCGGGACGCGCTCGGCTTCGACCGCAAGATCCTGACCGCGCTCGAAGACGCGACCGTGAACCTGGGGCGCGCTTCGGACTGCACCGTAAGGGTGCACCGCAACGACAACGTCCTGTCTACGAGGCAGATCCTCGTGGACTTCGAGATCGTCGGGCTGGGCTACGTCAAGACGTGGACCGGCACGATTGGCTACAAGAACCCCAAGATTTCGGGGTGAAGGTGAGGCATTCCGATGGCTGATCAACCGACCATCAACGGACTCGACTACGACTTCGCCACCGTCGAGCTCAAGCTCGCGGGCGCGGGGTATCTGCGCGTCAAGGACTTCAGCTTCGATGACGACCTGGAGCCCGGCCTCGGCTACGGCACCAGCCCCGAGTACGTCGCCGAGACGATCGGGCAGTACAAGGCGACCGGCTCGATCACGCTGTACCTCGAAGCCGCCAAGCTGTTCCGCGACACGCTCGGAGACGGCTATGGCACAGTCCACTTCGACATCGTTGCGAACTTCGCCCCGCCCGGCAAGGCCGTGCTGACCATCACGGCCACCGGCTGTCGCGTCAAGAAGGTCGGGGACTCCGGCACGGCCGGCTCCGACCCGCAGACCGAAAAGTTCGACCTACACATCCGCCGCATTCTTCGCGACGGCAAGTGTCTCGTTCCGACGCTCTCCTGAGCGCCGCCACACGGCTGGGCGCACCGGCTCCGCGCTGAGGCGGGCCCGGGCGCCTGGCCCCTGCCGAAAACATGAGGCTGAGCATGATTCCTCCCGTATCCCAAGAACAGATCGAAGAGCTCGAAGCGAAGCACGGCGGCAAGCTGTACGCCTGCGACACGCCGCAGGGGATCGTGTATTTCCACCGACCCCCCAAGGGCGAGTTCCAGCGCGCGGCGCAGGTCGCGGCCAACAAGGACGCCAGCCTCGCACAGAAGGTCAACGCGCAGGAGCTTCTGTGCGCTTCGTGCGTCGTGCACCCCACTGCGGCCATGCTCCGCGAGTTGTTCGATGAGTTCTACGCGTTCAGCGGCCCGATCGCAGAGTCGATCTCGCTCGTAGCGAAAGGGGATGAGGCGGCGCGCGTGGGAAAATCCAAGAGCGCTTCTACCTCGCCCGAAAGAACGCATGGGTAGCGGCCCAGTGTCTGCTGGCGTTCCGCCGTGCGCCTCCGTGCGTGCACGGGCCGGACGATCCAACCGACTACACGCCAGCGGCCTACACCGACGACGAGCTGATCGGCGGGCTGTTGGAGGCCGAGAAGATCAACCTGCTCCGACTGC
>JAQTNJ010000192.1 GCA_028713955.1 Syntrophorhabdaceae bacterium | reverse complement strand
ACAGTATCACAACCCTCATGTACAATATCACCAATTCACCCCCGCCTCCGGTAAGGGATTTAGTGCCGACCGTGCCGGAGTTCTGCGAATCTATCATCATGCGATTGCTCGCCAAGGAAAAAGATCTCCGCTATCAGCGCGGCAAGGAACTGGCGAATGACCTTGAAAAATACATGGAGGCCCTCGGGGAATAAGAATGGGGTTGGTCATAAGCGGGAACACAGACCTGGGACGCGTACGTCAGAATAATGAAGATAACCTTTATTTTTCCGAGAGCGATGGCCTTTTGCTCGTAGCAGACGGCATGGGAGGTCATGCATCAGGAGAGGTTGCCAGCAAGATCGCCGTTGATATCATGCGCGACTATTTCAACGGGATAAAAGAAGGACGACAGCTTCAGGTCGGGACATACCGGGAGGACTTCTCCGAGCCCACGAACAGGCTCGGTTCCGCAATACGCCTTGCCAACCAGGCGATCTACGAGGCAGCGAAAGGAAATCCCCTCTGGCACGGGATGGGCACCACAATCGCGGCGACCCTGATCACGGGCAACAGGTTGAGCATCGCCCACGTTGGCGACAGCCGCGTCTACCTCATCAGGGCCGGCAGCATGGAGCAGCTGACCGATGACCACTCCTTCGTATCAGAACAGGTAAAACGGGAGATCATTTCAAAGGAACAGGCAAGAGAATCCGAGATGAAGAATGTCCTCACAAGGGCACTCGGTGTCGGGACGGAGGTCGAGGTTGACCTTGACGAACTAAGCCTTCTTGAGGGCGATTCACTGGTCCTCTGTTCTGATGGTCTCACGGGGATGGTCGAAGACGATGAAATATTTGCTATCGTGAACACGCTGCATGATCCTGCAGCGGCATGTGAAGACCTCATCAACCGTGCTAACCAGAACGGAGGCAGGGATAATGTCACTGTTATTGTCGCAGAGATTACAAAGAAAAAGGGATGGCTCCATCGCCTTTTAAATTTTAAGGAATGGTTCAGGAGGTGACCTATGACAAAAATTCTGCTCAAATTCAAAGATGCCGTTATCAAAGAGCTCAAGCTTGAGCAGGAGACGTACAGCATCGGGAGAAAAGATACGAACGACATCGTTATCGAAAATCTCGCTGTCTCCGGATCGCACGCCAGGCTTTTCAAAGAAGGTGAAGCATACATTATTGAGGATTTAAACAGTACCAACGGCACATTTGTGAATGGCAGGAAGATTGCCAGGCATGCGCTCAATAACGGTGATGTTGTCCTCATCGGGAGTCACACCATTGAGTTCATAACCGATGTGAAACCCTCGGAGGGAACAAAATCCGACATCCGCTCCCGCTCAATGGATGAGACGATACTCCTCAGTCCCAAGGACCAGGAAAAGATCATCACCCAAACGGAAAAACTGGAGGTCCTCGGCGGGCTTCTCGTCATTGAAGGTTCTGCCGAGAAAAAGGAATACCTGCTGAAGGAAAGGATTACCACCATCGGCAAGGATGACAGCGCATTGATCCGCTTGAAGGGTCTTTTTGCCCCCAAGGTTGCGGCCCTGATAAACAGGAGGAAGGAAGGATACTTCATTACCCCCTCCGGCGGAAAGGATATCAAGGTCAACGGCAACAAGGTCGACCAGCGGTATGATCTGAAAGACGGCGACATCATCGAGGTTGCTGGTTTGAAGATGCAATTCTTTGTGAAGGAATGATGCCGAGTTGCCTTCATTCATATGGCTTCGTTGACTTCGTCGTCATCGACTCGACGTACGAAAATGTACGCCTCCGTCGCCTCCTCCTCGTCGCCTCGCTCTATTTTTGAATGCAATTCGGCATAAGAGATAGCAGCGGATCTTTACGGCGAGAGGAGGACCTGTTCTCCGAATTTCTCTGAAAGGGCCTTTGATAGATTATCTGCGGCCTTCTTATCTTCAAACTCAACCATAAGCTCACCATTATCACCGACAACAAGGCGGCCATGCCTTCTAACAACATCAGCGATCTCATCAGGCTCAATGGTCCACCAGCCACGGGTCCTGCGCAACAATTCTTCACCTTTCAATTTTTGAGGCGTTACGAGATCGATCGAACGGAACCACGCATCCCATCCGACCTGGGCCGGAGACTTCAGTACCGGCGATACGGGGTCATGGTAGATACGACAACGGCCAAAGAGGCGCAACCGGATCATTTGAGGACCTCTTTCAGAAACTTTTCTATTGCGGCATTTTTCGGCAGCACACCGGGAGGAACATCGATGCCCCTCATGGATAATGCGCGCGCAAGGCAGAAAAGATAAATGACAGCAGCGTCTTCTTCGTTCTCTGCAATGCCCCGCTGCATCGCCATTACCCATGCCTTTTCAAAGAGCTTCAGCGCTATTTCACGGAAGCGCCGGAGTCTTTCATCATGAGGCTCGATAGACAGCTTCAGCAATAATTCATTCTGTGTGCTTTCTATCCGGGAAAAGACACCCCGCATGTACCGGACCTGTGGATCCCGTCCCCAGGTATCGACTTCAGTCATGGCACCTCCGACATAAAACCGTACATAGTATATCGTATATCGTATATCGAAGCACTAAATAAATCCGAATGTTCTAAATCCAACATGGTTGGGGAGAATAACCTTGTCATTGCGAGCGGAGGGTGGCAATCTCATTCAAAGGCGGTCATCAGTCAATAGTCGATAGTGAATAGCAAAGCCAAAGAGACAATACGGCAGAGCCTTTCGCGTCTCACGGTTGTTCCGCTATGCGCCCTGCGCTTTGCGCTATGTCTTAGTCCCCTCACGCCTTACGACTTACGCCTCACGGATTTTCTGTAAGATCGCCACGGCTTCGCCTCGCGATGACAACCAAAATCTGATGACTTTTATCATGATTTGCTCAGCATTTCGATATACGATATACGAACTGCGATATACGGTATTTATATTTCCTCTTTACAAAGAAAAAGGGATTAATTATATTCTTGATGGAATGGAAAAGGTTCACAACGGCGGATTAAAAGAGATGGTGTGCGTATTATGGATAGTGTGTGCACTACTCCTTGGTCTGGCTCAACCGGACACCGCGGATTCGAGAGAGATGTCCTTTCTCGCATTCGGGAACGGGAAGATAGACGTGAGATTATATGCCGATTATTTTTGCGGGCCCTGTAGTGCCTTAGAGCCAAAGATAGAATATCCGATCCTTGACCTCGTCAGGAGGGATATCATTACCATCACGTTCGTTGACACACCTTTCTATAAGTATTCAGCGCTCTACGCCCGGTATTTTCTCTATGTATTAAATGAGAAAAAGGAACTGCGCCATGCGCTTACTGCAAGGGCCGCCTTCTTTGAAGCTGCCAAAGCCAAGATTAATGAACGGGAAAAACTTGAAGCATTCCTCCTGGCAAGGGAGATCAGGTTCAAACCATTCGAGGTAAAGCCCGTATTCAATATTCTCCAGAGTTACCTGAGAGAAGATAAGATAAGTTCAACTCCTTCCTGTGTCATACGCAACGGGGACAAGAAGGAAGTCTATACCGGCGGGGAAAACATCATCAAGGCACTTGAGGCGCTGAGGTAAAGGCAGACCATAGTTCATGGCAAAGCGAAATCCGAAATTCGAATATCGAAATCCTAAACAAATTCAAATGTTACAATGTTCAAAACAGTTGAACACAATAACCGCGCCATTTCGAGCCCGCGGGGCGTGGCGCTTTGTCATTGCGAGCGGAGCGCGGCAATCTCATTCAATAGATCGCCACGTCACTTCGCTCCTCACGATAACAATAAAGGATGGGGCCTCTCGCGATGACAACACGTTTAGAACATTTGATATTTGAATTTTGATATTGTTTAGGATTTGGTGCTTGGGATTTAGAATTTATTAATGTTTCGAATTTAGGTATTAGAATTTAGTGCTTATTGTTTTACGATATCTTCGCCGTGGAGGTTCACTATGATACCCCAGGAAACAAAAGAAAAAGAGATCTTGGAACAATCAAGAGTGATTGCCGTGGTTGGCCTTTCACCGGACGAGGAAAAACCAAGCAATATGGTTGCCCGGTACCTGATCGCTCACGGTTACAGGGTGATCCCCGTCAATCCCGGTCACGAGAACATACTCGATCAAAAGTCTTATAAGGCCCTCTCTGACATCCCGGAAAAAATCGATATCGTCGATATATTCATGAGGGCCGACAGGCTGCTGCCTGTTGTCGAAGAGGCTGTCAGGATCAAACCGAGATGCATATGGCTTCAGCTCGGCATCATCAATGAAGAAGCAAGGAAACTCGCTGAAGACAACGGCATTACCTTCTTCATGGACAGGTGTATAAAGATAGAGCACAACCGGCTCATAGCCCTGACAAACCGTATATCGTAGTTCGTATATCGTATATCGAGATTGTAAGAAAACCGTTCGGCGTTGGGCGTTGGGCGTTCGGCGATCTGGGTATAACCAATAGAATGGGATTGCCACGCTCCGCTCGCAATGACAAAACACTGCACCCCGCAGGCTGATGATGAGATGATTTTTTCACTGTCTTAAATTTGTTTAGCGCCTTGATATACGAACTACGATATACTATATACGGTTGTTGTGGCGCGCCCGCCGCGATTTGAACGCGGGGCCTTTGGCTCCGGAGGCCAACGCTCTATCCAGCTGAGCTACGGGCGCACATGTTTTTCAGCATTATATCACAATCATGACAGGAGAGCATAACTTTCTTTTTTTCAACATAATGTAATTTTCTTTTGCAATATAATCCTCTCATTTGATAATATAGAAAAAGGCACTGTATGAAAAAGATACTCATCCCGACACTTCTTGGAATCGGGTTAACGTTTCTGTTTTCCCTGCTGACGATAATACAGTTTGTTCCCTTCGAGCGTCTCGAGCTTCTCCTCTATGATATACGGTATAGCATCCATGGCAAGACAACACCACCCAGGGAAGTAGTAATAATGGGCATCGATGACAGGAGCCTGGAAAGGTACGGCAGGTGGCCCTGGGAGAGAAGGAAGGTCGCATCTATCATCGACAAACTGAATAGGATGGGGGCGAAGGTAATCCTCATGGATATCATCTTCAGCGAGCCCTCGAAAGACGACGACATCCTTGCCAGATCGATCAAGAGGGCCGGGAACGTAATCCTTCCCATTGTGTTTGACTTCAAAGGCGAACCCAGAAAGATTCAGGATGATACCCTTTTCGATAATGCCTTCATGATGATCCGCAAAATGGATAACTTCAAGATATTTCCGCCATTAAGCGCAAGCAGCATTCTCCTGCCTGTTGAAAAACTGTCGCAAAGCGCGAAGGCTCTCGCCTACATCAATATGTTCCCTGATAAGGACGGTATACTGAGATGGGAGGCCCTGTCCATTGAATATAACGGTGAGATGTACCCCTCTATCGACCTCCAGGCTGCGAGGCTTTATCGCAATCTCCCCAACGAGGCAATGACCCTCCAGGCAGCCGAGGGGGTACAGCTCGGCGACGCCTTCATACCAACCGATTTCTGGGGCAGGATACTGATACACTACTATGGACCGGAAAGGACCTTTCCGTCAATCTCTGTTGCAGACCTCCTCGAAAACAAGGTCCAATCATCAATGATCAAAGACAAGGTCGTTCTCCTGGGCGCAACGGCCGTTGGCATATACGATCTCAGGGTGACCCCCACGTCACCGGCAATGCCGGGGATCGAAAAACATGCAAGCGTTGTGGCATCCATACTGAACAATCAATTTGTTTCCAGGCTCAAAAATATCTGGAATGTCCTTATCGTGCTCATATCCGGCCTGCTTTTCTCCCTTATTATCGTGAGGATCAAGGCTATCATCGGTGCGGTCTTCGCATTCGGTTTTATCGCGATCCTTTATGGAATCGGTAATTACCTCTTTTTTTCTAAAGGGTTATGGATGGACCTGAGCTATTCAGGGAACAACATCCTGATAATCTATTTCGTCATAACAGCATACAGGTATGCAACTGAAGAGCGTTACGCAAAACAGATACGGGGAATGTTCTCAAGCTACGTCACGGAGAAGGTCGTCAACGAGCTCATCAAAAACCCGGACCTTGCGAAACTCGGTGGTGAGAGAAGAGAGATTACCGTCC
>JAQTNJ010000191.1 GCA_028713955.1 Syntrophorhabdaceae bacterium | reverse complement strand
CCGGGTTTTGCGTCTTCAGTCAGGAGAAATCGGTAGTTTAATTCGACGGTGATGGTGCCGCGATTATATGGCTGGTGTACAAAAGCGTTTCCAGAAGTTATCCAGATCTCGTTGGTGAATCCCTGGATGTGAATTTCCCTGAAGGGCCATTCAATGCCCTGAAAGGTGAGCATATAGCCGGCCGGATTGTTATTCCTGATCTGGATACGTGAGGCACTTTTTATATCTATGTAGCCTTTATGTATATCCGCATCGGTAATAATTACTTCACGCACCTGATGGAGTATTTTAAGACTTGTCAATGCCGGAATCCTTGCGGATACCATGATCTTTGTTTTTGTTGAACTGGCATAAGCCGTGTTTCTGGTAGAGATTGATGCAAAAAAAAGCATTACCGCAAATAGCGCCATGAGAAGCATGTGCTGGACGGGGGTGAAGTGCCCCAGTATTAATGGAATTGCAATGAGAGAGTAATGATTACCAGCCAGCACCTGCTCGATCTTTTCGATGAGATTCTTCGATACGACCGGCTTGGTAATAAAATCCCTTCTGCCGATCTCCCCTCCGCGTTTTACAAGTTCATCTTTTTTGACCACTGCGCTAACGAAAACAAAGGGGATATTTTTCGTTGATTCATCCTCAAGGAGGATCTCCGCAACCCGCCCGCCGTCCATCTTCGGCATGACGATATCGAGGAATATGAGATCGGGTTTAAGCTGTTTCGCCAGCCTGATGCCTTCAATGCCGTCCGTGGCCGTGAAGACCTGATATTCCCCCGTTCTTTCAAGGTTCAGTTTTACAAAGAAACAAAAGTCCTCTTCATCGTCAATAAGAAGGATCTTTTTTTTATCCATCGAGGGTGTTCCCCTTTTTCGATGGATTGCACGGCAGGGTGATCGTCACGGTTGTGCCTGCCCCCTCTTTGCTGCTGATGGCAATACTGCCGTGATGACGGTCGATGATCCCTTTTGTGACGGATAGGCCGAGCCCCGTACCCCCGGAGCCCTTTTTTGTCGAAAAGAAGGGATCTAAGACATTATTAATAATCTCTTCGGGTATCCCCGTTCCCGTATCCGTTATTGCAACTTCGACGCATGGTTCCCCGTCTTTGCCCGATCCCGTTGTGGTTGTGATGGTGATGGCGCCTCCGCCTTTCATCGCTTCGGATGCATTGATGAATACGTTGATGAAGACCTGCTTGATCTGGTTGTCGTCCGCCAGTACCGCAGAGATGCGGTGGGAATAATTCCGTATAATCTCTATGTTTTGCAGGTTCATCTGGTGCTCTACCATTGCGAGGGCTTCCTCAATGAGAATGTTCATATCCGCCTCGGTGAAGGAAGGAGGTGTCTGTCGTGAAAAACTGAGGAGGTTCTGAATTACTATATCTGCCCGGATGGCCGATTTTTTTATCCTTTCGCAGGCATCGATGAGCGTGCTGTCTTCGACTGATGACTGGACATATGCGATCCCCTGAAGGATGATGCTAAGGGGGTTTTTCAGTTCATGGGCGATCCCGGCAGAAAGCTGCCCGAGAGACGCCATCTTCTCTGACTGGATAAGCATTGCCTCTGACATTTTGAGATCCTCGTATGCCTTGCGAAGCTCTTTGTTTTTGCTCTCAAGCTCGGAGAGGAGTGTATGGAGCTTTTCTTCTGCCTGTTTGCGCAAGGTGATATCCTCAACAATACCTTCATAGTAGGCGATTGAGCCATCCGGGTTACGGATAACCCGTACATTCATTGAGATCCAGACGTTGCTCTTATCCTTACGGTACAGTTGTGCTTCAAAACCGCGTATCATATCGTCCCTATCGAGAAGCTTCATGTATCTTTTGCGGTCTTCAGAATTCACATAGAGCTGCTCGCCGATGCTTGTAACGGTACGTATCATCTCTTCGGGTGAGGAAAACCCGTGTATCGATGCCAGTGCCGGATTGACCCGCAGGTATCTTCCCTTGGGGGTGCTCTGATAGATCCCCACCATGGCGTTGTCATAGATGTTACGGTAGTCCCCTTCGCTCTTTCTCAGGGCGTCTTCAATCTTTTTACGCTCGGTGATGTCGCGGATGGCCGCAAGGTGTGACCTCCGTCCCTTCCAGGACAGGTGTGTGGCGGTGATCTCGACGGGGAAGACGGTGCCGTCCTTTTTCCTGTGATAGCGGAGGGGGATCACGGTCAGTTCTTTCAGCGTGGCCTTTCGTGTTTCCTGCTCCTCGGCCGAGAGATCGGTATTCTTTTTCTGGAGGAGTTCCTCCTTGCTGTACCCGTAGAGAGACGTTGCGGCGTTGTTAACCTCGAGGATCTGCCCTGTTTCGCTGTCGATGAGGAAAATGGCATCCGACTCAAGATCAAAGAGCGAGCGGTAACGATCCTCGCTTTCCCGGATCTCTGCTTCCATATGTTTCTGCTTGGTGACGTCGCGCCAGTGAATATGGGTTATTAATTTTCCATTAACAGTTACTATGGTAAGAGAAACCTGAACCCAGAAGTCTATGCCGTCAAAGGTCTGGTGGACCCATTCAAATTGGTCCTTCCTTTTCTTGTCCGCGAAATAGATGGCTTTCTTTTCTTTCTCTTCGGAGAGCCGACCATCGGGCTGTTTTCCCGGGGATATCTGAGATGGGCGGAGCCCTACTATCTGATCCTTGTGTGGACAGTGCAGCATTTCGAGGGCCGCCTTGTTGCAATCTATAAATCTCCCATCCTCCATGAGGAAGACAGGATCCATTGAATTTTCGAACAACAAACGGTACCTGGTTTCACTTTCTTGAAGCGTCTTTTTTATTTTTTCCAGTGCAGATTCAGATATTCCCACTCCCACCATACCCCTTTTTTATCGGGTTAACAAAGCTGCAAGTTGTTATAAATATATCAGAAAAATAAAATAATGCAAGCCAACATATTATAACGATACGTTTTTTTATCCTCCTCCTCCGCTATTATCCTGTCAATCACCGGCTCAACATTGAGGTTATACTGTCTTGATTTCCGTACATTGATCTTTCACCATGCTTTGTACTTTTTGAATATGGACAGGCAGAAAATTATAGTCAGGGACCGTGAACTGATTCATATCATCTCTGAAAAATTGACAAGTTCCTCCGCTATCCTCTTAAAAGAGGCTATGAGTGGAAGGTACAGGTAGGATGCCTTTGGCATGCACACGCCCGTGATGAGCCTACCCTCGTGCATCAATGCCGCCGCGTCGGCCATCTCGATAATCCTTTCCATCCCCGTTCTGATGTTCTCTTTCAGAACAGGATTTCTCGTGAAAATGAAGTCTTTTGTGTCCCTGAATTGCTTTTTCATTGCTGTTGAAAGCTCCGTTATCTCCATGGTAGCCTTCACGTTGAGCATAATATTATTCGACAGTATCGTCTTCTTCTTGGCGGTCAGGTTCCGCACCGCTAAAGCAATATTCTGAAGGGGGACCAACAGGCTCAGAAACTTTTTGTCCACCTCGTCCTTCTGTTCTTTTGCCGCAATGTCCTCAAAGGATGACAGATTCGAGGAAAGTATTGCCGTGAAACGTTGTTCACCCTGTTTCAGTATTGTTTGATCCTGCGTGATAAACCCTTTTGAGATATTTTCCAAAGCAGGTATTGTCGCCTCAAATATCTCATACAGTCTTTGAGTCAGTTCTTTTTCTTCCATTGTTCATACCTCCTCATTGGGAATACATAAAACACTCATGCCTTTTGCCATGAGGCTACGGTCTCCTGTTTCCTGCAATACAAAATAGCGTTTCGGGAACAACCGGTCACAGGGGTATATACTATGGTAATAGCATGAATGACCGATTTGTCAATCTGAGAACTCTCATGAGGCGGAAGAGGAACGGAAGGGCAGAGGGTGAGAAGGTGAGAAGAGCAGAAAACATAATATCCCGGAAAGGGTAAAGCGTGAGGGAAAAACAGCCGTGAGGCGGAAGGAGACTGGTCGCTTGATGCTGGATGCTCGTTACGGAGGGGACGCGCCATGAGGAGACCAGATCATATGATCTGCTGGATTGAAAGACCCCACCGGTGCCCCGGACGGGTTCGGGGCGCAGCAGCACATGAGGATCGAGAGGATCACGATACCGATCTATGATGGTTGAGATCTCTCAGAACCTGTTGAAACGTATCTTTGCGTAATCGAGCTGATCTCCGGGGATGGGTGCTTTGGTTTCGGCGGGATAGCCGATGCCGACGATGGATTCAACCTTTATGTGCGGCGGGATGCCGAGGAGTTCCTGAATGTATGCCTCTGCCGTTTCATCCTTTGAGTGGGGCCTTAAGCGGATTTGAACCCAGCAGCTGCCGAGGCCCAGGGAATGGGCCGTGAGTTGGAGCACAATGGACGTGATGGAGCAGTCCTCTACCCAGACATCGGACCTTGTTTCGTCGCCGCATATAACAACGGCAAGGGGCGCCCCTTTGAGAAACTGAGAACCGTGCTCCTTTGACCGGGCAAGCGCGGCGATGGTTTCGGGATCATCGACAAAGATGAATGTCCAGGGATTGATCCCCCGGGACGAGGGACAGCGGAGGAGCGCCTCCTTCAGCGCTTCAAGGTGTTTCCCCTCAATTACCTTGTCCTGATATTTCCTGATGCTCCGCCGTGAGCGTAAAATATCGATCATGGACGCCCTCCTGGAATTTTCAAACTCTATCGACCCGCGTTACGGTTCGTCTCCCCTTCATTATATGTATTTTATATATTGAATTGAATAAAAATAAAAGAGGGGAAAAAGAGATGACCTCACATACATGATCAAAAAATGTATTGAAAACTACTTTTGATTATAGAAAAATACAGAAAAGAGGTATAAAAGAGAAAAGGAGGTTCTTAACGTCAATGACAGGACTGCTCCCCGGCTATAAGAAGTGCTTCTTTTGTGGACCGGCAACCGGCGGACTTGCCCTCGGGCTCCAGCATGCAGACGGGGCCGTATTCTGTGAATTTACCGCAGATCAGAAATACCAGGGCTACGATGGGGTGATGCACGGAGGCATTGTCTCAGGGATTCTTGACGAGGTTATGTGGTGGGCGCTGTTCATGGAAACGAAGATCATAACGGCAACTTCCAAGATCGAAGTCGAGTTCAGAAGACCGATCATTTGCGGAGAAGCGTATCGTGCGAAGGGACAGGTGCTTCGTTCGGTTCACGGCACATACAATGTCTCAGGGCTCATAGAGAATGCATCCGGACATGTCTGTGCAAAGGCGCATGGCTTTTACCGCAAAACAAAGGGATTCACCGTAGAGGATATTATCAGGCACCTTGATTTTAGAGGCGTTTCTCCAGAGGTACGCGCCCTCTTTCAGTTAACGGAGGGTATGCTATCGAATGATGCAAGAAACAAGACCTCGTACCATTAACAAAGTTACCGATGGACAGGAAGCAGGGGGCTTGACTTTGATGACAGTATCTGACCCTTTTCTTTTCTTTTTGATTTCCCCACAGTCAACCCTCTTCTTCTTTTGCATACCGGTAATAGAAAAGTTAGTCACGTTAGTCAACTATGTCCCCAACTGCCGTCCCCAACTGCCCTGAGTTAAAGATTCTTCTATGAGGCTTTTACATTTCACAAACAGCACTTTACGATTAACAAAAAAACGACCTAAACACATAGGCCGTTTGCAGTGCTTCAAATAAATATTACTTTTTTTCGATATATCTTTATTATTGCCCTTATCAATTCAGCGTCATCCAGACCTGCTCGCTGAAGGGAAAAGAGGAGTTCTGTTCCTTTTCTGGCAATCTTAACCATTTCCTCAAACTCGCCATTACGTCCGGCATTATAATACTCTTGCCTAAACCGCACTATTTTTGATAAAGACCGACTAAATCTCTGATTTTCCTTTTTTCTTTCTTCCTGGCAGCTTTCGCAAAAACATTCACCGTGTCTTTGAGCCATCCCTAACAGCTTGGTGATTCTGTCATGAGGGAATTCTTCTTTTGTTATCAAAACCCTTAAAGCTTTTACGACATTAACAAAATCCAATGCCTTTTTCCCGTCTGCTTTTTTTTCTGGAACGATTTGTTCTGGCTCTACCATAACTTCACCTCTTGTTTTTTGAATGATTACCCTTTCTGCTCATTGACGTCTTCATGCCG
>JAQTNJ010000190.1 GCA_028713955.1 Syntrophorhabdaceae bacterium | reverse complement strand
TTGCAAAATCTGAAGGCTGGCTCGCAGAACATATGCTTATCATGGGGGTCGAGGACCCGGGCGGCCATATTAAATATATAGCAGGGGCATTCCCAAGCGCCTGCGGGAAGACGAACCTCGCCATGTTGATCCCGCCCGAGGGACTGAAGCATAAGGGCTACCGCATCTGGACTGTCGGCGATGACATCGCGTGGATGCGCGTAGATACTGACGGCAGACTGTGGGCAATCAATCCGGAAGCAGGATTCTTCGGTGTCGCACCGGGCACCAATTCAAAGTCAAATCAGAACGCGATGGAGACAATAAAAAAGAATACGATATTTACGAACGTACTTTTAACCAGGGATAAGGATATCTGGTGGGAAGGCATGGACGGAAACCCTCCTGAAGAAGGCATCAACTGGGAAGGGAAACCATGGAAACCGGGCGCTGTAGACAAAAAGGGGAATAAGGTACTCGGAGCGCATCCTAACAGCCGGTTCACGGCCCCGATAACGCAATGCCCTTCGATCTCCAACCGCATAGAACATCATCACGGTGTCCTCATCGATGCAATAATATTCGGAGGTCGCCGGGCAAATATCGTTCCGCTCGTATTCGAATCCTTTGATTGGAAACATGGCGTATTCATCGGCGCAACGATGGCCTCAGAGCGAACAGCCGCCCAATTCGGCAAGCAGGGCGAAGTGCGGCGTGATCCGATGGCAATGCTGCCGTTCTGCGGATACAACATGGGTCAGTATTTTCAGCACTGGCTGGATATGGGCAAAAAGATGGAAAAACCGCCCAAGGTATTCCATGTCAACTGGTTCCGTCTGGATGAGAAGGGCAACTTTATGTGGCCCGGTTTTGGTGAAAATCTGCGCGTGCTCGAATGGATTGTGGACCGCTGCAAGAAGACCGCCGGTTCGCAGATAACGCCTATCGGGTATATTCCAAAGGCTGAAGATCTTGATCTGAGCGGTTTGTCTGTTCCAAAGGAAACGATCGAAGAACTTCTGATTGTTGATAAGAATGCCTGGATCGAAGAGGCAAAGGATATCGAAAGATTCTTTAAGACATTCGGCTCAGACCTGCCGGTTGAGATGAAGAATCAGCTCAAAGAATTACAGGAACGTCTGGCCGGCAGCTGATCGAACGCCCCCTCAAGCAGAAAGCAGTGAATAGTCGATAGTGAATAGTGGATAGCGAGAGACAAAAGAAACAATCCTCTGCCCTTCTGCTCCTCTAACGACAGTTTGCCATAGATCCCTGTTTGCACGCACGCCATTGTGCTCCGGGAAAATAAGTGTTGCCTGACTAATTATTCTCCGTTACACTATCAACAGTGTCATTATTTGCGTATGTCTGATGCATGATTCAGATAAATGACTATCTTTTTCTTCATCCATGTGCGGATACGGCAAGAAGAAGGGGGAAGAAACATGAGACGTTACCGGATGCTTATCGAGGAGTCGAGGGACGCAATCTCCATCGTAAAGGAGAATGGTGATATTATCGACGCAAACCAGGCATTTCTTGATCTCTTCGGTTACGAAAGAAAGGATATCGCGGGCCTTATTAATGTCACGCAGTTGTATGTAGATCCATCAGAAAGACCGCTATTTTTAAAATACGTAGCGCAAAAAAAGAACCTGAGAGATTACGAGCTCAGATTACGCAAGAAAGATGGAACCGAGATCGTCTGCCTGGTCACGCCCAGGATGACAACCGTCAGCAACGACGGTCTTGTCAGCTATATGGCCATACTGCATGACGTTACGGAACAGAAGCGGGCCCAGGAGTGTCTGGCCCAGAGGCAAAGGGCCCTGCAGGCGGTGTACGAGATGGCAACGAGCGCCGGTTCTTCATTTGAGACGGTATGTGGTCAGGTAGCGAAGAACGTTTGTCAATTGTTGAATGTGGAGCGCGTCGTTATTCTATGCACGGAGGATAATGGTTTTCGGGTAATGGCAGCAGCAGCCAATGAGGAATCGCCGCATGACATCGGACCCTCGCAGCAATCTTTTCCGAACCAGCTTTCCGAATTTCTGGAGAATTCACACAACTCGAGAAAATTATGTGAGTTGCTGACCGAGGACGAGTTCAGTAAAAGTTTTCCGATGTGGGGCTGTCTGCAAATCCCGATCAAGAATCGCGAAAGGAACTTAGTCGGTGCGATCGTCATCATGTATAGATCGGAACGGATATTTACGGACATGGATCTTCAGTTTGTGGAAACCCTCAGTCGATACATCGAGCAGGAGATTGAACGCAACATCATGAGGGACCAGTTGCGCCGCAGCCATGAAATGAAGATGCTGGGTCAACTGGTTATCGGCGTGGCGCATGAAGTGCGGAACCCTTTAAATGCGGTATTGGCCATTACCGAAGCGCTGGCTCAAGACCTCGGTCAGTACCCTCAATACAACGCTCATCTCGACCACATAAAGACCCAGGTTAACAGGCTGTCCCGATTAATGTTTGATCTCCTCAATTTCGGGAGGCCTCTCAATTCATCCAGTCTTCAAAAACAGCCCCTCGTTTCGATCGTCAGTTCCGCCGTGGAGCTGTGGAAACAATCGAGGCTGATGAAACCATGCCCAGCTGTCGTTGTCAGACATCCTCAGGGGAACGATATTAAGATTCTGGCAGATGGAGCAAAGATCCAGCAGGCCCTGCTCAACTTGCTGAATAACGCCGAAGAGGCGAGCCCGATAAAAAGTGAGATCGTAGTCACTGTCTCGAAAGCTAAAGAGAGGATGGTTCGCGTGAGCGTCACCGATGAAGGATGCGGCATCAAATTTGCCGGCCTGTCACACATCTTTGACCCATTCGTTACGTTTAAGAAAGGTGGGATCGGGCTCGGTCTGAGCATCGTAAGGAACATTGTTGAGGCCCACGGCGGAAAGGTAAATGCACGAAATAACGAACCCCCGCCGGGATGTACCATAGAATTTATTCTTCCCATACTTGATGGCGCTCAATCATGAAGCCGCCCCTTCTCCTCATTGATGACGAACCTGCAATCCAGTTCGGATTTTCCGAGTATCTTTCGCGGGTCGGTTATTCCGTTCACGGGGCCCTTTCCGTTGCCGAGGCACGGGAGGCGCTTGCCGCTCATAGATTCGACGCTATACTGCTCGATCTGAATCTTCCCGACGGGAACGGTCTGGACCTGATCGCGGAGTTGCGCGAGAATTATTTTGACATCCCTATTATAGTAATTACCGGCATCGGTGATATCCCCCTTGCCGTCGAATCCATGCGTAGAGGGGCTGATAATTTTCTCACCAAACCCGTAAACATGCCTGATCTGGACGTTTTCCTGCAGAAGAGCCTTGAGCTGGGGGCATTGCGAAGGCGACAGCGAACAACTCAACGCCTCCAGCAAAAAAAAGAACCTTACTTTGGGCAAAGCCCGGTAATGCAGAAGGTGATGGATCTTTCTTCTCTCGCACTGAAAAATGATTCGCCGATCATACTCCAGGGCGAGACCGGTACCGGAAAAGGTATTCTGGCAAAGTGGATTCACGAACATAGTCACAGGGCGTCCTCCACCTTTGTCGAGGTGAACTGTGCAAGCCTTAAGGGTGAGTTGCTTGCAAGCGAGCTCTTTGGCCATGCCAGGGGGGCTTTTACCTCTGCCGTACAGGACAGACAGGGTCTCATTGAGGTTGCGGACGGCGGCACCTTGTTCCTCGACGAGATAGGCGATATGGATCTGGGCGTCCAGGCCCAATTTCTAAAGGTTATTGAGGAAAAGCAGTACCGGAGACTGGGAGAGGTCAGGATCCGGAGAAGTGAATTCCGTCTCATATGCGCGACCCACCGCGATCTTCTCGAGGACACACGGCAGGGAAAATTTCGTTCGGATCTCTATTTCCGGATCCACGTATTTCCGATTGTGATACCACCATTAAGGGAGAGAAGCGAAGACATCCCGGATCTTATTCGATATATGATGGAAAAACTGAATGTCTCAAGGGTCGGTATGTCGAACGAAGCGATGTCGCTACTGTGTTCCTATGAATGGCCAGGGAATGTTCGGGAGCTGAAGAATGTCATTGAAAGGGCCGCGTTGTTGGCGCAGGGCGGCCCGATCACTCCGACGCATCTTCCCGGCATAGCCCGTTCGGGGCTTTCAACCGGGGAGGAAAGCGGTCTCCCTGATCTTGGCCGTCTTGAGGAGATGCATGTGCGGGAGGCCCTGAGGCGTTTTGGCAACGCGCAGAGTGCGGCAAAGGCCCTGGGGATCTCACGGGCCACGCTCTATCGAAAGCTTAAACCGCACAAGAAGGAAGACCGGGGAACTGGCAATTGATAGCCGTCAGCCGAAACAAAAAAGGCTCTAAGCCGATAGCGGGAAATCCGTAATTCGTAATTCGTGAGACGTGAGTGGAAAAAGGCAAACTCAAGGGATGAGATTGCCACGCTCCGCTCGCAATGACAACCCACTCTTCCTGTGCCGTACAGTTTTTCCCCCTTTACGAATTACGACTCACGGTTTTTTTAGCCTCACCTTCTGATCTTCCGCTTGTCTTAATTGCCTGTATCAATTATGAGCCGGTGGCTGAGAATCGTCTCATGAATGAGACAGCCTTTTTTTCGTAAGGCCCCAAAATCACTGTTCTTCTTATCATCTGTGCATTCGACTGTTTTGGCATACCTATTGCAATATCCACAATTAAATAGCGACAATTGGTTCCGCATTTTTGAATAACATTTGTAGGAGGTACAGATGTCAAAAGTGAAAGACGGAAAGATTGAGGGAATGTTTCTGCTCTTAGACCGCGGGAATATGGTCGGACTGAATCATTGGGCTGATGAACTTGAGAGACGGGGAATACCCGCTTTAATACAGATTGATGGATACACAATCGAGAATAATCGCGATATTGTGACGGATCTCTCAAAAAGGGGGTTCGAGGTCGGGTGTGCCTTCAATGAGCGTCCTTTGTGGAATGAGCCTTATGCGGCGCAATATGCAATATTGAAGAACATGAAAGACCGTGCCCAGTCCTGTCTCGGAAGACCGATGCGCGTGTTCAGCACAAAGTTCTTTGCGTACGACGAGATCACGCTTCAGGCTGCCGATGCACTTGGTGCTGAATATGTGCTGGGCCGTGGTACTGCGGGGGCCAGGGCCGTTGTATACAAACCAAAAGAGTATAAAACGAAGATCGTTTCCGTCAGCAGCGTACCATATAAAGAGATGGGCACCGGTTCGCTGTGCGATGAATCTCTATGGGCCAGAGGCGTAACCCCGGATGACTTCAAAGAGATACTGTTCGGCCTGAGGGAAAAAAAGATAATTCTTGTCGCTCAGACACACTTAAGCGGAGTAAAGCTGCGCTGGTGGAATGTTTACCAGGATTTTTTCAATGCCGATGCCGTTCTATGGAGATCCTTAGACAGGTTTTCCGATGATGCCGTTGTGTTGCCGAACGGGCAGATCCCGATAAATACCGAGGTAAAATATACGGTGCCTCAACCGAACATCCCCCTGGAAGAAGAACCGGTCTGTTTTTGTTAGCAGGGGGCGGCGGTAACGATGTCGATGGAACCGGACCGCCGACACAATGCTGCGTTGCAGTGCGATGAACGATCCGGGTAAAGACGACGGCAAAGACAAAAGGAGGTGTGAGAAAAACAGACGCATGAAATTAAAATTAACAGGAGGAGGGATTTGCTATGAGCATGGAAGAGTTATATAAGCAATTTTCTGACGTGCATCCGAACATCATATTGAAGAGCGAGATATTGCGCACGGGCATAGATATCAGCAAGGCAGCTATCGATAATTTCAGCCGGAGGGATGACCTCCTGTGGAAGGGATTTCATCTTTTTTCATACGATTGGGACAAGACGAAGGTGTACGGGGACAAGATCCCCTGGTATGGTCACCTTGAAGACGGCTGTTTCTTCATGATTCGTACTCATAACGCTTCGCCTTACCTTCTCGATATGGAAGGCAATATGTTTATCATCCGGGAGAAGGCAAGCAATGAAGTACTTGCAAAAAACGTGTGGTTTGAACGCAAGCCCAGATTCTACGACATGAAAACCTCAGCCGGGCACCAGATGGGTTCAATCGTCCAGGGTCAGGGCCGCATGTTGTTTGTGACGA
>JAQTNJ010000189.1 GCA_028713955.1 Syntrophorhabdaceae bacterium | reverse complement strand
CAGACTCCATTTTTACCAGATACACACATTTAGGTATACACGCATCAACAATATAATCAAAAAGGTCTTTCATGCGAAATATAGCCCTTGTGATGGAATACGATGGCACGAACTACCACGGGTGGCAGTGCCAGCCTAACGGCATAACGCTGGAAGAGGTTACAAGGGGCGCAGTTGCCCGAATCCTCGACCACGATGTCAAGATATATGCCGGGGGGAGGACCGACGCCGGGGTACATGCATCCGGTCAGGTGGTTAATTTCCATACCGAGAAAGGTATCCCGCTTGATGGTTTGAAAAAGGGGTTGAACAGCATGTTGCCCGAAGACATACGGGTAAAGGCCGCCCTTGAGGTCGATTCATCCTTTCACGCGCGGTATTCTGCCAGAAGCAAGGTCTACTCATATACCATTGCCAACACCCCATTTCATTCACCGTTCCATTTCCGCTATTCATGGCATATCCCTTATAAGATCGACAGCGGCGTCATGAATGAAACAATAAGGGGTATTGCGGGAGAACACGATTTTTCGGCCTTTAAAAAGAGGGACGAGGTATATAAAAACACAGTGCGGAACATACTATTGGCAGGGGTCAAAAGGAGGGGAGATTTTATCTATGTTGTTATTGAGGCAACGGGGTTTTTACGGTACATGGTGCGCAATATCGTCGGGACACTCACCCTTGTCGGCACCGGGAAGTTAAAAAAGGATGATTTCCTGACAATCCTTGCGTCGAAAGATCGCGTCAACGCAGGCCCCACAGCACCGGCAAAAGGGCTATTTCTGAGAAGGATCAGGTACTGACGTTTTTCTAATACCTTTTTTTGTTCAGACGGATCACAAGAAGTATGAGGAGCAGAAGGACTATGGCGGATGGAACAAGGATGGGGAAGGTCAGGATGTGCCTTGGCAGGGCATCGTAAAGACCCAGTATACCGAATATAATAAAGATCGTTGCCGCAAACCATTTCACGAATCTCTCGGGAATTTTTTTACCAAGCACAATACCGACAATTATACCGATAGCATCCGCGATGAGCATGCCTGTCGTTGTTCCAAGCCAGATATGAACGATATTGTTGTATTTTGTCGCAAGGGCCACTGTCGCAAGTTGCGTCTTATCACCCATCTCGGCAAAGAAAAAGGCAACGGCAACGGTCCAGAAAGGGTTGAAGTTAAAACGCTTGTCTTCGTTGTCCAGCGCGTCTCCCCGGAGTGTCCAGAGTCCGAAGAGTATAAACGACGCTGCTGCGGCGATCTTGATATAATTGAGCGGTATGACCATTGTCAGGTAATGACCGGCGAGGACAGCGAAAAGGTGGTTGCAAAGTGTTGCGACAAACACCCCCCACATGACCGTCTGCCACCGGAATCTTGTTGCGAAGGCCATGGCAAGGAGTTGCGTTTTGTCTCCCATCTCGGCAAGAACAACAAGGACCATCGACGCGATATATGCTGTCATGCCTCTCCTTATCTTCCATAAAAAAACGAGACGCCTTAGCATGGATTAAATCCATACCAAAGGTCTCGCTAATTGGTTTTAACCAATGGCAAGGCCAGGTATATCTACCGGTATGTTGACCTTGCCTGTTTAGCTACTCCCCTTCAGAGATGGATAGTATAGAGGTATGACGAAATAAAAGTCAAATGAAACCGGTTCATTGATAAAGTGGATTTTCCATGTTACATTAAGCATATACTTTTACTTTCGTCGATGACCCTTCCTGGGGGTTGGGGGGCTTAAGGATATGAGACGCAATCCTGAAAGGGGCTGAAGAAAAGGAGGTAATACAATGAAGGTTATCGGATTTAACGGAAGCGCCCGTAAAGACGGCAACACTGCTATTCTCATCAACTATGTATTCGGGGAACTGAAAAAGGAACGAATAGATACTGAGCTTGTACAGTTTGCTGGGAAAAATATCAAGGGTTGTACCGCTTGCATGAAATGTTCCAAGACAAAGGACATGCGGTGCGTCATAAAAAATGACCCCTTTAACGAGTACCTCGAAAAGATGGCTGCTGCGGACGGTGTCATTCTCGGGGCTCCCACGTATATCACTGACATCCCGTCAAATATGAAGGCCTTCATCGAACGTGCAAGCTTAGTCTTAAGGGCAAGCGGTGAACCCCTGCGCCGCAAACCAGGGGCCGCGGTCATAGCTGTGCGCCGCGTCGGCGCTATCCATGCCTATGACACGCTGAACCACTTTTTTCTCTTCAGGCAGATGATCGTTCCTGGTTCCATTTACTGGAACATGGGAATCGGCAGGGATAAAGGTGAAGTGGAAAAAGACGCGGAAGGGATCGAGACGATGAAGGTCCTCGGACAGAACATGGCGTGGCTTTTGAAGAAATTGCATAAATAGCCCGAGGTTACTGAATCGATGCGATGCGATAGCCGGATGTTTTTCAAGAGACTGATCCTGATCGCCGCGCTCTTTCTTCTGCCGGGTGCACAAGTGCTTGCGCAGCAGGCAACCTTTAAAGTAAGTGGTGAGATAGTCTTCCCCAAGACAGGCAATCTTTTTGTCCAGCTTATTACCAGGGAAGAGTTCGATAGCGGCAAGGATGCCGGATTCGGCGTTGTTGTCGCTGTCGGCCCTGAGGACATCAAAAAGGGCAGGGCGCCATTTTCTTTTACCGGTGTCCCTAAAGGTATCTACGGCATACGCTGTTTCCAGGACGTGAACGGGACGGGCAAGATGGAGAAAGGGATATTCGGTCCCAAAGAGCCATGGGGCACATACAGGCCCGCACGGCCAACATTCCACGCACCTCGCTTCGACGAGATCGCATTTGAAGTGAACAAAGACATCAAAGACATCGAGATCGAATTAAAATAGCTCATAGCAAACATTTATCCGTTGACTTCCATTTATTCCAAGGAGAAAAAATAAATTATGCATCGCTTTCTTATCATAATCGAAAAAGCGGCAAATAATTATTCTGCATATTCACCTGATTTGCCTGGCTGCATAGCTACAGGAGCTACTCGCGAGGAAACTGAAAAAAATATGCATGAAGCCATTCAATTGCACATAAAAGGACTTTTAGAGGACAACTTGCCAATTCCTGAATCATCTTCCTTAACGCCAGAAAAGTCCACCTCAAAGAGCTAAGCCTCCGGAAACTACCAGCAGACATAAAATCAGTGGCATAACCAATCGCTGGCTAAGCCCTTAAACGATACAGTGTTTCTGCTCATATCACATATTATGGCAGCAACCCTTGAAGGAAACAAATGGATAAGGGTAAGCAAACCGGACATTTCTATCTTACCTTGACATTGGCCTGAAACTACTTGACTCAGGGTTTCTTGTTGGCTATACTTTGTATAGCCAGAAGGAGGTAGCGGTATGGTTACAAGAATTCAAAAATGGGGAAACAGCCAGGGATTGCGTCTTGCCAGACAGGTGCTTGAGGACGTGCGCATTTCGGTTGGTGACGAGGTCGACGTAACAACACGGGACGGCATGATTGTCATTGCTCCCGCAAGGCACATTCGAAATAAGCAGAGCCTGGAAAAACTGGTCTCAGGCATACCCAGAAACTACAAGCCGAAAGAGGTTGATTGGGGTGAACCAGTCGGCAGAGAGGTCTGGTAGGTGAAGCAGTATATTCCCGAAAAGGGAGATTTCATTGCCGTTACCTTTGATCCCCAGTCTGGTCATGAACAGAAAGGCCGCCGCCCCGCGCTTGTTGTAAGTAACACCCTCTTTAACCAACGAACAGGTCTTGCAATCGTGTGCCCCATAACAAACACCGATCGTGCTTACCCTTTTCATGTGGCCATCACCGACAACCCGGATGTCAGGGGATTCGTAATGACTGAACAGGTGAAGTCCATAGATTTCCATGCACGTAAAGCAAAACTTATCGGAAGGGCTTCAGGCGACATACTTGACGAGGTTCTGTCAATACTTGATGCCTGCATCTATTGACCAAATGTGCGATGAATCGGGAAACATTTTGTCGGGAGGAAAAATGAGGAAATATTTTTTATCGAGTTTAAGCGTTATCGCTATCTGTATATCTCTTTTTACAGCTCCCATAACGTGGGGAGCGGGTATCGATGCTGCTCCAACGGCTGCGGGCGGTATCCAGTCTGTGGCAGCACAGTCGGTCCGCGTCGGCGATATTGATGTCAGCTACCGGATCATAGGCGACGGGTATCCACTGCTTCTCATTACCGGTTACGGCGCGACCATGGATATGTGGGATCCTCTCATGATCAGGGAGCTTTCATCACGCTTCAAGCTTATTCTTTTTGACAACCGAGGGATAGGCAAAACGACCGCCTCGGACAAACCCTTTACGATAGAACTTTTCGCGGAGGACACGATCGGCCTCATGAATGCCCTGAAGATACAAAAGGCCCATATATTGGGTTGGTCTATGGGCACATTCATCGCAATGGAACTTGCCCTGAAATACCCGGAGAGGGTAGGCAAATTGATCCTCTATGCCGGTAATTGCGGCTGGCAAGGCAGAAAGGTGGTGGAGGCACGTCCTGAAGTATCAGCCGCCCTGTTTGATCTCTCGGTCACAGAAGAGGAGAGGGCAAAACGGCTTATCAGCATCCTCTTTCCGAAAAAATGGCTTGAAGACCACCCTGATTTTTTAAAGCAACTACCCGGACCGAAGGAACCTGTATCAATCACGAGTATCGAACGGCAGGGCAATGCCATTAAGACCTGGCCGGGAACATGCGGCAGGATCGATAAGCTCGTACAGCCCACGCTTATTATAACAGGCATTGAAGATGTCATTATTCCCCCCGCCAATGCCTTTCTGCTGGCATCGAGGATCCCGGGCTCCTGGCTGATAAGGCTGCCCGGCGGCCATTCCAATATGTATCAATACCCTCAAACATTCAGCAGATGCCTTCTCGCCTTTCTGGAGGCCGGGATTGAAAAATAAGGAGATACTGGATCATGGTGCACAAAAAAGAAATTTCCTGTGATAAAAGCAATTTTGATGATAATCTAAAAGAAAGCCGGATCAGGATGAACCAAAGTACTTAAAGGAGAAAAATGGACACGGATATCATCAGGATCATTATCCTGCTTTATGATCGTTTTACGGCCCTTGATGCGATCGGGCCTTATGAAGTGCTGTCGAGACTGCCGGGCTCAAAGATATATTTTACGGGATATGAAAAGAGGAAATATAAGGACACCTATGGGCTGGAGTTAAAGGCCGACTATTCAATAAACGAGATATCGGAAGCTGAGATCCTGCTTATTCCCGGGGGATTCGGCATTGATAATTTTTTAAAAAACAGAGAAATCATTGATTGGGTTCGGAAGATTGACAGGACAACAAGCTGGACGGTTGCGGTCTGTTCCGGCTCATTATTGCTGGCAGAGGCAGGAATTTTAGATGGTAAAAATTGTACTACGCACTGGAGACGCAAAGAGCAACTGAGGCAGTACAATGTCCATATCAAGGATGACAGGTTCGTTCAGGACGGCAAGGTCATCACATCGGCAGGGGTTTCAGCGGGTATCGATATGGCGTTATACTTAGTGAGCAAGGTGGCCGGTGACGATGCCGCAAAGATTATACAGCTCGGGATGGAGTATGACCCTCAGCCGCCTTTTGATTGCGGGTCACCCGGTAAGGCACCGCCGGAGATACTTGAAAGATTCAAAAAATAGGAAGCGTTCAACAGGAGGAAGGAATGGCAAACCAGACAAATGATCCGCAACAGGTACCTATCAATACAAACGACGAGATGTCGAGAGGCCGTTACAGCAATGCCATGCTTGTTACTCACGGGGCAGAAGAGTTCATCGTCGACTGGTTCCTGCAATCTCCCAACGGGCCCCATCTTGTTTCACGAATCATAGTAACACCGGGTCATATGAAGCGTATTGTGAGCGTCTTGCAAGAGAATCTTGAGAGGTATGAGGAGACCTTCGGCAAGATCAAGGTCGCAGAGGCGCCTCCGAACCCGCTGGTTCAGTAGACACGAGACAACAATGAAATTTAGCCTGATAAATAATTAATTTTTCATCGCTATATCCCTCTTTTTTAGCATATATTATTGAGACATGGATATAAGACAAAAGGCTTCGATCACAGCAATATCTCTGGCGTTAATCCT
>JAQTNJ010000188.1:3114-6121 GCA_028713955.1 Syntrophorhabdaceae bacterium | reverse complement strand
CTGCCTCTCCATGAGACCATCAGGGAGATGGCCATTCAGGCGGCATTCCACGATCCCCGGTTTAATCCCGTCAACATAAATGAATGGAAGGATATCGATGTTGAAATATCTGTCCTTACACCAATGAGAAGGATAGATGACGTAAGCGAGATAAAGGTTGGCGTCCATGGTCTATACATCGAAAAAGGTACGTATTCAGGTCTTCTGCTCCCGCAGGTCGCTACGGAGTATGACCTGGACAGAACGGCCTTCCTCGAACATACCTGTTATAAGGCAGGACTTCCAAAGGACGAGTGGAAGTCAAAGGATACTCATATTTATATCTTTTCAGCGGATGTTTTCTAAGAAGTTGTGAAGCTGTCAACCGTCAGTTATCAGACCAATCCTGGCGGAAATTTATAAAGGAGTTTAATGGATGATCGACAAGAAGATGTCAATCGAGGAAATCGTAAGAAAATATCCGGAGACCATCCCGGTTTTCGAAAAGTATGGATTGGGCTGCGTCGGCTGTCAGGCCGCTCTCTTTGAAGATGTTCAACAGGGCGCCGAGATCCACGGCATCGATATCGATGTGCTTTTGAACAGCCTCAACCAGGTTCTCGGGAAAGATTGACAATAATTCTTCAGCCGATATTATGAAACCAATCTATGCAGTCATCCTTGCCGCAGGGGCATCGAGAAGGCTCGGATATAATAAGCTTCTCCTCAGGATAGATGGTGAAACGGTCATCAGAAGGGCGATAATGCCTTTTTTACGGCCCGCCATAGAAAGGGTCTTTGTTGTCACGGGGAACGCACCCGATGCGATCGCACAGGAGCTTGCCGGTTTTTCCGTGGAGATTATCCGTAACAGGGAGTCCGTGAAGGGGATGTCGACTTCCGTAAGGGCCTCCCTTCCTTTTCTTGCGGAGCCGTGGGGAGTCTTTTTCCAGCTCGGCGATAAACCCTTTGTTGCCGGTGGGATAATAGATGTAATGCTCGACGCATTTTTTACGAGAAAGGCCCCGATCGTGCTGCCGGTCTTTAAAGGTGAAAAGGGACACCCTGTACTCATCGATATTCAGCGATACGGCAATGAGATGGAACTCCTTGGGGGCGACAGGGGTTTGAGGGAAATTATAGAAAAACATTCTGAAGATGTGTTATACATAGAGGGTGATGAAGGGAATATCTTTGATATTGATTCAGAGGAAGAGATCAATCTTTTAAAAGAAAGGGGCTACAGAGTTGAAAAAGGTTAACGTCGAAGAAGCGCTCGGCACCGTTCTTGCCCATGATATCACCGAGATTATCCCCGGCAAGAAAAAGGATGTTGCATTCCGGAGAGGAAAGATCATTGAGAAAGAGGACATAGAAAGGCTTCTGGACCTTGGGAAAAGAAGCCTCTACGTTTTTGAAGGCGAAATAAAAGGAGTGCATGAGAACGAGGCGGGCATGAGGATAGCCCAGGCCATTATGGATGAACATATGGAGCCGTTGCCCCCAAAGGAAGGCAAGGTCAGCATCATAAGCAAGGTGAACGGACTTTTTTATGTCAATGACCGCTACCTCTATGAGATAAACAGGATCAAGGATATCCTCTTAAGCACAGTTCCAAACAGACATCCTGTCAAGCCGGGCGATATTGTCGCGGCAACAAGGATCATTCCGCTTTATATCAAAGAACGTGAACTGAAAAAGGTTGAACGGGCAGGGGAACAGGGTGTTATAAGGATAAGCCCTTTCAAACAGTTGAAGATAGGTCTTGTGATCACCGGAACAGAGGTCTACAGCGGGAGGATACCTGACGGCTCCCATGTTGTTGAGAAGAAATTAAAGGGCTATGGCTTGACAGTGGTGGATAAAAAGATTGTACCTGACGATATAGTAACGATCAGGGATGCTATTATGGCGCAGCTTGACATGGGAACTGATATCGTCATGACCACCGCCGGTCTTTCTGTCGATCCTGACGATGTGACGAGGGATGGCATAGAAGCAACCGGGGCAGAGGTCTTGTTTTACGGGACACCTGTTTTCCCCGGGGCGATGTTTCTCGTTGCGCGTCTGAAAGGGAAGTATATCCTGGGTGCCCCGGCATGTGTCTACTATAATAAATATACCGTTATGGACATTATACTCGCGAGGATTATGGCCGGCGAGAAGATGTACAAAAAGGATATGGTAAAACTTTCTTACGGAGGATTGTGTATGCAATGCGGGGTTTGTCATTATCCGACCTGTTTCTTCGGGAAGGGACCATGAAGAAAAGCAATCGGCAATCGGCAATCGGCAATCGGCAATTGAATCCCAACTCTCCGCTCTCCGCTCCCTGCTCCCTGCCTTCTCTTACGGTGCTTATAAAGGGTGCCGGTGAGATGGCGACCGGTATTGCTCACAGGCTCTTTATGGCAAATATAACAAAGATAGTAATGACAGAGATCGCAAGACCCATCACTGTCAGGAGGACAGTAGCATTTTCTGAAACAGTATACGAAGACAAGGTAAAAGTGGAGGGTGTCACGGCAGAGCTGGTTGATACGGTCAAAGACATCGAACCGGTCTGGAAGAAGAGACGGATCGCTGTTCTCATAGATCCGAAATGGAAGGCAGTAGCTGCCCTGAAACCCGATGTGATCGTTGATGCTATTATGGCAAAGAAAAACCTGGGGACAAAAAAGGATGAAGCATCCCTTGTTATCGGTGTGGGACCGGGTTTCACTGCGCCCGTTCACGTACACCTGGCTGTTGAAAGCAACAGGGGACAGGACCTTGGGAGGGTCTTTTACAAAGGGTCAACGGAGGCCCATACGGGGATTCCCGGGCCTGTCATGGGATATACAACTGAACGTGTGTTGCGGTCACCGCACGCCGGAACAATAAAGCATGTTAATAAGAAGATCGGTGATCGTGTAAAAAAAGGTGACATCGTGGCCTATGTGAATAAGACCCCCGTAGAGGCTCCTTTTGATGGGGTCCTCAGAGGACTTATCCGTGAGGTAAAGGTACCGGCCAACGAGAAGATAGG
>JAQTNJ010000188.1:0-3014 GCA_028713955.1 Syntrophorhabdaceae bacterium | reverse complement strand
GATGATGAATATTTATGAAACAATAGAACAGTATCTCAAGGGGGGTAAAACCGGTATCCTTGCAACGGTTATCTACAGGGCCGGTTCTGCTCCGAGAGATATCGGGGCAAAGATGCTGATAGGGGAAGATGGAAGATGTTCTGGCACCGTTGGCGGCGGCAGACTTGAAGCTGATGCGTGCAGGGAAGCTATGAATATCATGAACAAAGGCGAACCAAAAATACTCAGCATAAGGATGGATTCCAAAGAAGTAGCCGATGATGGGATGCTCTGCGGTGGAAACGTTGACATCCTTCTGGAACCTGTCTTGCAAAAATACAGAGGAGTGTATAAAAAGATTGGAGAGATGTTGCAGAAAGATGCACGGGGTATTGTCGTTACGAAATTCGACAGCGGTGCCTTTTCAAAGACATTGATCGAAGAAAGTCTTGCTGTAACAGGAGATGTACTTCTGGAGAAAGAGATAGAGGAACTGCGCAATTATTTAAACGAGAAAAGGCCTTGCTACGTATCAGGTGGAATGGTCATTGAGCCTCTTCAATTGTTATCAGTGCTTTATGTTTTTGGCGCGGGTCACGTATCGCAGTTTCTTGCCGGCATCGCGAGGACCGTTGATTTTCATGTTGTTATCATCGACGACAGGGAGGAATTCGCAAACAGGGAGCGCTTCCCCGGCGCCGCTGAGATCATTGTCGACGATTTTCACAATGTATTCAATCGTCTTGATTTTACCGGAGAGGAGTACGTGACAATTGTTACGAGAGGACATCAATATGACGCCGATGTTCTGAAAGAAGTCCTGAGGAGAAAAACGAAGTACGTAGGTATGATAGGAAGCCGGAGAAAGGTCAAAATAATTTTGGACCATATGCGGAAAAATGGTTTTGACGAGGGAACCATAACAAGTGTCCATGCGCCGATAGGTTTGAGCATCCACGCCGAAACGCCACAGGAGATAGCAGTGAGCATTGTAGCTGAGCTTATAGCAGTACGGAGAACAAAGTAGTTTTTCATGGAAGACATCTTACTTGACGCGCAGGAAAACCTGGGAAAGAAGGGGGACGAAGGTGCTCTTCCCGCGCAGTTTGACCCTCTTAAACGGTACCTCTCGGAGTTATCCAAATATCCCGTCCTCTCGAGGGAAGAAGAGCTTGAAGTTGCAAAGAAGATCTATGAAAACAAAGACAGGAATGCCGCGCAGCGGCTTGTTATTTCAAACCTGAGACTTGTCGTGAAGATATCCCTTGAGTATTATAGCACCTACCTTAATATCCTTGATCTTATCCAGGAAGGCAATGTCGGGCTTCTCCATGCGGTGAAGAAATATAACCCATATAAGGGGACTAAATTTTCCACCTATGCCTCTTTCTGGATCAGAGCTTATATTCTTAAGTATATTATGGACTCCTGGAGTCTTGTAAAGATTGGAACAACGCAGAGCCAGAGGAAGTTATTTTACAGGTTGAACAAGGAGAAACAGAAACTCGAAGCGCTCGGCGTGTTTCCCGCACCACAGCTTTTGGCAAGTACCCTTGACGTGAAAGAGGCGGAGATTGAAGACATGCAGAAACGCCTGGCATATGCCGATGTGTCCCTCGGATCCCCTTTACACGATGAGAGTGATGATACGATCATGGATATGATAGGGACTGACGAAAACGTCGAGGAAGTTGTTGCTGATAAGGAAAAAAGCGAGATTATTACCGCAAAGGTAGCGGAATTTAAAAAAACCCTGAACGAGAAGGAACTCTTTATCTTTGAAAACAGGATACTCTCGGAGGAGCCTTTGACATTGCAGGAGATAGGCACCAAATTTCGTATCTCCAGGGAACGGGCCCGGCAGATAGAGAACAGGGTCTTGAAGAAATTCAAAGATAGATTCAAAGGCGAATTCAAGAAGTTCGATTTCTAAATAACCACGGATCCTCCATAAGGGTGAGCATGGCGCCGGGACATCCCTCGCAAACACGCTCATTTCGCTCCTGCGGCTCCATTCGCTCGCGTTCGGCTTCGGAACTTTTGCTTCGCAAAAGACCGAGCTTCCTTGCCTCACGACGGTTTGCTCCGGGATATCCCGCCGCCATGCTCTCATTATATGCCCTGGATAGACTATTTTCTATGTAATATCTAGGCTTAATGCGATTTGCCAGGGGCCCAAATGTGTCTATTTGTTTGGGGGATACTTCATATAAATCGGCGACTAGAACGAAAAGAACTGCCCCAGTTTGAGGGTCAGGGTAGTATAGTATGAAGTGGCGAGCAGCACGCCCATGACCAGGAGAAGGACGCCCATGATCTTCGTAGAATACCTCATTACAAAACCATACCGTTTCAGGAAATCAAAGAGTTTGTCAAAGAGAAGCGCAGACAGTATAAAAGGTATGGCAAGACCGAGCGAATAGAGGCCGAGGAGATAGATGCCTTCAGATATCTTTTTCGTTGTTGATGCTACAATAAGGATGGAAGAGAGGGCGGGACCGACGCAGGGCGTCCAGCCGAGGGAGAACGTTGCCCCGATGACGAAGGATCCAAAAAGACCAATAGGTTTTTTTTCCAGCCGGATCAATTTTTCCTGGTTGAGAAAAGGTATCCTCAGGATATTCAGGTAGAAGAGGCCCATCGCGATAAGAAAAATGCCCCCGACCTTTATGATATATTCCTGATAATCGGTCAGGAAATTACCAAGGATAGAAGACGAAATGCCCAGGGAGACGAATACGAACGAAAATCCTAATATAAATGCGACGGAATGGATCAAAACAACTTTTCTATATTTTTTTGCCTTCAGTTCGTTATAATTATCAAAGGTAATGCCGCTTATAAAGATCAGATAGGATGGGACAAGCGGTAAGATACAGGGGCTGAAAAAAGAGAGGAACCCGGCAGAAAATGCCAGAAGCCCGCTGATATTAAAAAGTGAGATAGCATACATGCAAGCTATCATAAGTAGTTTCCTGTGAGGTTGTCAAATGAAATGTGCCTCCATTGATGTCGGAACGAACACGATCTTGCTC
>JAQTNJ010000187.1 GCA_028713955.1 Syntrophorhabdaceae bacterium | reverse complement strand
GCGACAGAGGCGATAGACCGTCTCCATTCGACCGCTCGCTCTCATGACCGCGTCATGGTGGTTGAGGTCATGGGGCGCCACGCAGGATGGATTGCCCTGAACAGCGGGCTTTCAGGGGGCGCCGACGTAATCCTTCTTCCTGAAATACCCTTCGATATAGACAAGGTGTGCAGGCACATCATGGATAACGAGCTCCATGGCCGCCATTACGCCATCGTCGTTGCAGGCGAAGGTGCGGCGCCGATAGGAGGGTCTGAGCTCTCAAAAGGCGCCGGTGAAGTCGGGAGGCAGGATGTTGTCCTCGGTGGAGTAGGTGAGTACGTGGCAAGGGCTATAGCAAAGAAGACAGGCAAAGACACCCGCTCGATCGTCCTCGGCCACCTCCAGAGAGGCGGGTCTCCTACAACCTTTGACAGGCTCGTTTCGCTCCGCTTCGGCGCGGCAGCGGTGCGCATGATCGAGGCCGGACAGTTCGGCGTCATGGTTGCCCTTGTTCCGCCGGAGATGAAGGGTGTGCCCCTTGCGGATGTGATCGGCAAGATACGGAGGGTCTCCCTCGATTCCGATTCGGTCCAGACCGCGCTGGAGATGGGGATCTGTCTTGGGGATTGAGAATCTTTTTCACCTCCTGCCGGATGCAAAGACTGAAGAGATTATCGAAACCCTTTTGGAGAATGAGCATTGCAGGATCGAGAGGATCGTCTCTGAGGGGCAGGCGACACCGCCAGGGGAGTGGTTTGACCAGGAAACCGATGAATGGGTGATCCTGCTCCAGGGGAGCGCAGGCCTTCTTTTCGAGGATGGATCAAAGATCGCTGTCATGCGTCCAGGTGATTATGTACTCATCCCGGCTCACAGGAAACACCGGGTCGAATGGACGGACAACACGCAAAAGACTGTCTGGCTCGCGTTTCATAGTAAATCATAGCTGAGAGCAAAGAGCGGAGAGCATTGGGCCCCCCACTATCTTGTCATTGCGAGGAGCGAAGCGACGCGGCAATCTTGTCGATGATATTTCTTTGCCATATAAAATCTTGACAAGCATTTGTCCCCGTCGCATAATAAGGCATGGATATGCTGAAAGTCATTCACGAGCGCAGGAGCATCAGGAAATACCGGAATGATCCTATTCCCGAAGAGATCATCATCGAGATACTCGAAGCTGCAAGGCGCTCACCGTCATGGGCAAACACGCAGGTGTGGCGGTTCATCGTTGTGAAAGACCAGGCGATCAAAGAGAGGTTCGCTGCCGAGATCTTTCCCGGCGCCAATCCCGCACGCCAGGCGATCATCGATGCCCCGGTCCTTATCTGTGTCGCTGCAAAGAGAGAACTTTCCGGGTTCCATAAGGGACAGGCTGCGACGGACAAGGGCGATTGGTTCATGTTCGACGCAGGAATAGCCATGGAGCATATCGTGCTCGCAGCATGGAACTTCGGCCTCGGCACCGTCCACGTGGGGCTTTTCGACGCGAAGAAGGTAGAAGAGATCCTGAAGATACCGGAAGGGTTCTCGATCACCGCGATGACGCCGCTGGGCTATTTCGACGAGACACCCGGCGAGACACCCAAGCTCAGCCCCCGTAAGCCCTTAAAAGAGATCGCCTACCTCAACACCTTCGGCACGGAATACATCAAAGAATAGACTGTAACGATAAAAACAGCCAATATCGAAGATTATGCACAAGGGGGGAATGGCGAATGACCTATGAGAGGTTCGAAGATTTACCCGTATGGAAAAGGGCGATGGATCTTGCCGAAAAAGTGTATACGTTAACGGAGGGCGAGCAGTTTAGGAAGAAATACAGCCTCCGGGACCAGATCGAGCGGGCAGCGCTTTCGGTTTCCAATAACATTGCTGAAGGGTTTGAACGCGGCACGACGCCGGAACTTCTCGCGTTCCTCTATATCGCGCGGGGCTCTGCCGGAGAAGTCAGGTCTATGCTCTGCTTCCTCGAAAGACTATCTGTTTTTCGGGATTTGAAATCTCAAATTTCAAATTTGAAATCCCTCGCAGAGGAAGTGTCCCGTCAACTGCGAGGGTGGGCAGACTCTCTCCAGAACAGCGAGATAAAAGGGCAGCGATACCTGAGCGAAAAAGAGCGTAAAAAATACCGGGATAATAAAGAACAGGCTGAATTTGAGAAACTGCTTCAATCATACACGAAGGGCAAGGGAGGGGATAATGCCTCGAAGTAAAGCAAGAAAAATATTCAGGGTGATTTTACTGCGGATATTGCGGATCAGTGATACTGCAAATCAGTGTTGACTGTTCCCGTTTGCGGTCAGTTCGTTCATCAGTTCCTTCACGGTCATGACGTGATCGACCCTGTAGCCGTTGGCGCCGACCGTGTAGAGCGGCTTCTCGGCGTCCGGGTTATAACCGGCGGAGCTTAAAAGCCCGTTGCAGATACAGAAACTGCTCTCGTTGTTATCCTTTGCCTGACAGCGGTTAAAGCACCCGTCCCTGTCTTTGGAGAGGATATACCCCTTGTCGCATTTCGGTTTTCTCTGTCTTTGCAGGGAATCGATGAACATGGGCGACTGCCTTATGACCATGAAGGGCATATTGCAGGGCGAGCCCGGTCTTTGTGCGACAACGATATCTTCCTTTCTGGAATTGACAACAGCACGTTTATAATCCGGCGATGCGCTGCTTTCCTCGGTTGCGAGAAACCTTGTTCCCATCTGCACCCCGTCAGCGCCCATACGGAGAAACTTCACAATATCATCGTGACTGTAAATGCCGCCGGCCACGATGACCGGGAAGCCGCCGTGTATTTCTGCCACTTCCTTCACCGGGGAGAAGAGATTTTCCAGTTTGTTTGACTCAAGACCTATCTGGTCGAACGCAAAGCCCAGGTGACCCCCCGCAAGGGGACCTTCCAGGACAACGGCATCGGGGCGGTATCCTGCCCGTTCCCATTTTTTGCATATAAGCTCGAGCGCCCTTGCCGATGAGACGATGGGAATGAGCGCGGTATCGCCGGGATCTTTTATAGTGGGCAGACCAAGGGGAATACCCCCGCCGGAGATAATCACATCCGCACCGGCATCAATGGCTCCCTTCACGGAATCATTGTAATCCCTCGCTATGGCAACCATGATATTGATACCCGCAATGCCTCCCTTCGACTTTGCAAGGGATATCTCTTCGCGGACAGCCTCATAGGTGTTAAAGGATTTTCCCTTCCTCTTCGAGACAAGCCTGTCGAGACATGCGCTCGACACGATGCCGACGCCGCCTTCAACAGCTACGGCGCTGGCAAGCGGCGCAAGCGATACGCCTATGCCCATGCCTCCCTGGATGATCGGCACCTCTATCGTTTTTCCCTTTATCTTCAGTGACGGCAGTTTGCCGTTATCCATACCCATAGCGCTCAATTTCTATCCGCAAACCCCGCGGTTATCTTTTTCCCTTTAATATAACATCTCTTGAGACGTAAAATGACATCTTCCGCAATCTCCTCAGGGACCTCCACGAGACTGTGGTGCTCAAAGACATCGATCTTCCCGATCAGGTTGCCGGGTATGCCTGTTTCTCCGGCAATGGCCCCCACGAGGTCCTTAGCCCTTACCTTCTCTTTGCTGCCCGTATTGATACGCAACGCCGTCGTTGCCTCCCGCCGGTTCGTTTCCCGTGTTCGTTTTTCCTGGTACAGAGGTTCCTTTTCATCGGCGCTGATGAGCATCTTTAAAAGCGCCGCCGCTATGTCCACGGAGGTATAGTCTTCATTGCAGAGCGATTCGATAGTGCCGATATACCGGCGGAGACCACCATTACCGTCATCGATGGCTGCCTTTACCCTCTCCAGCATATTGGTTGTCTTTATCTCTTCCACATCGGCGAGAGAGGGAATAGATTGACGCTGTATCTTGATGTTTGCGTATGACTGGATCTCCTTGAGTTTGTAGATCTCACGTCCCACGACAAAGGCAAAGGCGCGCCCCTTTTTACCGGCCCGTGCGGTTCTCCCTATGCGGTGCACGTAATACTCTTCATCCTGAGGGAGGTCATAGTTGAAAACAGCCTCAATATCTTCCACGTCGATCCCCCGCGCCGCCACGTCGGTAGCAACGAGTATTTCGGTGAGGTTCTTTCTAAACCTGTTCATGGCCCTGTCACGCTGCGGTTGGGTCATGTCTCCGTGGAGTCCGTCAGCAACATATCCTCTCGCCTGGAGATGCATAACCACTTCATCGACCCTTTTTTTCATATTGCAAAACACAAGAGAGGATTTGAGGTTGTACATGTCAATAAGCCGGCACAATACATCGAGCTTGGTGCTTTCCTTTACCTCGAAATAGGATTGCTCAACATGCGGAACGGTGAGCTGCTTGTGGACAACCCTTATAAACTCAGGATTGTGCTGATATTTGTGCGTCAGGTCCAGGATCGGTTTCGGCATAGTGGCAGAGAAGAGGAGCGTCTGCCGCTCATGGGGAATTCTCTGGAGGATAGTCTCCACATCGTCGATGAACCCCATATTGAGCATCTCATCGGCTTCATCGAGAACAACCGTCTCTACAGCAGAGAGGTCCAGTGTGCCCCGGTTTATATGATCGATGGTGCGGCCCGGTGTGCCGATAACGACATGGGTTCCGCCTTTCAGCACCCTGATCTGCCGGTCTATAGGCTGTCCCCCGTACACGGAGAGGATCAGGATATCTTTTCTGTGGAGGAGGAGTCTTTTGAGCTCTTCGGCAACCTGGATGGCAAGTTCCCTCGTGGGACAGAGGATGATGGCCTGCACCTTCTTCACCTTGGGCTTGATCTTTTCCAGCAGCGGGATTCCAAAGGCAAGAGTTTTGCCTGTTCCGGTCTGTGCCTGACCGATGACATCTCTTCCGTCAAGGATCGGCGGTATTGCTCTTGCCTGTATGGGAGTCAGTTCCTCGAACCCCATATCTTCTACGGCTTTGCGGAATTCTCTCGACAAAGTAAGGTCTTCAAATTTTTCCATTTCTATGAATTGTTCCTTCTGTTTAGTTATTTATTGCGGTAGCTCAGTCTATGCAAGATTAGCAAATGAACGCTCGGTAGTGGATAGGTTGAGGATGGCAATATATGATTCAATAAGACATTATACCACATAATGGAAATATATTCAAAAAACATCAATATCAGCTGATAGAGTGAAATGTGAAAGATGAATGTTAAAAGTGAAAGGTGAAAGGATTTGCTATTTGAACTTATGGTGTTCCTTGTTCTTCTCGTAGAGTATCTTCAATCCCCGCAGCGTCAGGAATTCGTCTACTTCGTCGATCGTCTCCGATCCCTTGTAGATAAGGCTGGCAAGACCCCCTGTCGCGATCACGTATGGGTCGGTCTTTACTTCGTCCTTGATCCTTCTTACGATGCCGTCAACAAGGCTTATATACCCGTAAGTGATCCCCGCCTGCATCGCGTGGACCGTGTTCTTTCCCACAAGGGTCTTCGGCTGGACAAGCTCAACCCTCGGCAGTTTCGAGGCCCTCTCAAAAAGCGCCTCAAGAGAGATCATAATCCCCGGCGCTATGGAGCCGCCGGCGTATTCACCCTTTGAGGTTATATAGTCGAAGGTTGTCGCAGTGCCGAAGTCTACGATAATAAGCGCCTTCTTATACTTTTCGTATCCCGCTACGGCATTGACGATCCGGTCCGCTCCGAGCTCAGAGGGGTTCTCGTATGAAATGGGCATCCCTGTTTTTATGCCTGGCTCAATGATAATCGGTCTTATCCCGATATATTTCCTGCAGACGATCTCAAAGGGGATCAGAAGCGGCGGTACGACGCAGGAAACAATGGCGCTGTCTATCTGGCTCAGTTTTATCTTCTCGATGTAGAGGAGGCTGTTGAGAAGGATCGCGTACTCATCGACGGTCTTCTGAAGGGCGGTGCTCAACCTCCAGTGGTTGACGAGGGTGCCGTTATCATATACGCCAAAGACGATATTGGTATTACCGATGTCAATAACAAGCAGCATTAGAAGCTCACATCTCCTGCAATAATCTTTTTTACCTCGCCGTCCATGTTAAGGAGCATTGCCCCATCACGGTCGATCCCTTCGACGATCCCTTTGTATGATTCTCCCATCTGGTTAACCTCAAGGGTCTTACCCTTTATCGCCGCCCTCTCTTCCCAGACCCCGCATGTGCCTTGCGCGCCGTGTTGCCTGAAGTAGCGATAATGTTTTTCAAGATGGTTCAGTAGAATACCACACACCAGGGCTCTTTCATATACTTTTTTTGTTTCTATCGAGAGAGAGGTGGCCTTCTTTTGTATATCTTCATCTATCTCCCCGTACTGCATATTGATG
>JAQTNJ010000186.1 GCA_028713955.1 Syntrophorhabdaceae bacterium | reverse complement strand
GATTCTCTCAGTCACGGTGAAATAGCGTTCGGTTTTTTTAATATTGAAACCGATATGCTGATCCTTGAAAACTATTTTTTCTTTGCAAGTGATTTTTGCAGGGACGTCGTCAATATTGCCGCAGGATTACCCGATGAAAAACCGATATCCCTTGACGTGTATATCCTGGAATACAGGGATATGGGCAACCTCATGGGCGCAATAGCGGGGGTTGATCTGCGGGGGTTCATCGGTGAGCTATATGACAGCTTTCCCTTTCCTCACAAACCAGAAGCATTCAAGCAAAATCCCGAGGGCTTCAAAACAAGGGATTTTGTCGAAAAGGTCATCGGGCATTATGCCGGTCTTTCAACGATACCAATGGGCATTGACACATCATCGGGCATGGTAAACATCGGCGCATATCGGTTCAGTAACCAACAGTTCCATCAGCTTGTGCACTACGTATGGGTGGGCGGTTACCCCCGCTGGAAGGATGAAGCACCACCTCCTTACGTCCTGGAGATGAAAGATGCAGTTGAACGCTCCTCCCACCCTGCCTTCAAGGGTATAAAGCTGGCGTAAGCCGCTATCCACTGCCGTATATCGTAGTTCGTATATCGTATATCGAGAAACCAGTAATGCGTAAGAGACCGGATACTGGTCGCTGGATACTGGTTACTTGATACCGGTTTGGACAAGCATCGAGTATCGAGGCGCGAGAAACAAGGGGCGAGTAACGGGGGACAAGGTTTTCACCTTTCACTATCTACTATTCACTATTCACTGCCTTTATGCTATTCACTGTCTTTCTTGCTGTTGATGAGGCTGCGCACCTCGGGCAAAATCCTTAATGCCCCTTCACCCGTGGCGATGAATTCGATCTTTTCACCCTTGACCGCCTCAAAATGCTTCGGGCAAAGGATCGACTTGACGTTCAGATATTCCTTCTTTCCGAATAACACGAAGTTGTAATATTTCATCCTCTCTTTATGGATATAGAGTTCGCAATCATTTCTGCGGGCTATGTCAGCCAATTCCGTCATATCTATAACGACCCCCGCCCTGTCTTCCACCACCAGCGCCATTTCCATAAAGGCATTCTTCTCAAGGGACTCTCTCTCTGTCCGCCAGATAGAACCATATTTTTCGATCCATTCCATTGCCGCTGTTTCTTCCCCGATGTCGTGGCCTTCCCGCTCTGATTCGATCCATTTATATTTCATGATCTCATCGTTCTGCTGCGCAACGTCCTCAGTCTGTTTACGCTTCAGAAAATCGGCTTCGTAATCGATAAGAAAGTCCACGATCGCTTCCTCAAGCTGGACTTCCCGACCTTCTTTCTGAGAGAGGTAGTGCTTATGATCTTCGATTGCCCGGAGTTCTGAAGGGATCAGGTCTATCTCTTTTCGAGACGTTGTCTTCCTGTACATGTTCGGCTCTTAGTATCGAACGTTATAAACCCTTTTTGCATTTCATGCAAGGGGGAATTCTAATCGGTTATTCCGATTGATTTTACCTTCCATCACAGGTATATTGTTGGCATGGATGATCTGCATTTCATGGAGATGTGTCTGAGAGAGGCCGAGAGGGCCTTTACCGAGGAGGAGGTGCCGGTCGGAGCGATCATCATATCACCGCAGAAAAAGGTCATTGCCCGTGCGCATAACATGACGATCCGCTCCAACAGGCCGACCTCTCATGCGGAAATACTGGCCATCAATATGGCGGCGGACATGCTTAACAATTACCGTCTCACGGACTGCACCCTCTACGTTTCGATGGAACCCTGCATCATGTGTGCCGGAGCCATTGTTGAAGCGAGGATCAAGCGTGTTGTCTTCGGGTGTTTCGATGAGAAAGGGGGCGCCTTTGGTTCTGTCATTAATGTGAATACGCTGCCGCTTAACCACAAAATCGATGTGCAGGGCGGCGTTCTCAAAGAAAAATCTGAGGCCATCCTGAAGAGGTTTTTTCAGTCACGAAGAAAAGGAGAGGTACCGAAGTGGTCATAACGGGGCCGACTCGAAATCGGCTGTACGTCTAATAAGCGTACCGTGGGTTCGAATCCCACCCTCTCCGAATATAACCTACTGTAATTATTAACTAATTTATTACACATATCATTTCTAACCCATTTCTATTTTCATTGTTTTATTCATTGGTATAACCTTTCCACGGTTATTCACAATGCCCTTCATTTTCTCAATACTTCCATGGAAATATTTCTGAGTGCTTCTAAGGTCAGAGTGTCGCATGAGTTCTTGAGCCTGCAACGTATTGCACATCCCGCCTTCAGCTATTTGCGTACAGAAAGAATGTCTTGTGGCCTCTTTAAGGGTTACGTCAAACCCTGAATGTCTACGCCATCTTTTTCGTAAACATTCCTGTTTGTAACCGCGACCTGTGACCGGATTAATAAAAAGAAATGTCTCAGATAATTTTCCTTCAATATTTCTTTTTGCAATCTCGAAGGCCGTATCTGATAGCGGGATCCAACGTTTATTCTTTCCCTTTGTTGTTTCAGCTAACTTTGGACCTCTCCATGTCCTTCTGATCAAGGCATTCCCGTTTTTCATATCTATGTCTTTTACCTTCAATGCGCAAGCTTCGCCCTGTCTTAGTCCTGTTTCCATGAGAAAACTGTAAATGTCTCTATGCTCTACCGGTATGCGTTTCAGTGCTTCCATTTGCTCTTCTAAATCCAAAGCCACCATTGGTTTTGAATCATTACCTTTTATCTCAGGCCACACTGGAAATACTTTTATTGTTCCCTTCCTTCTGAGCCAGACAAAGAAAACGTGAAGTGCACTTAAAATATTTCTTTTCATCTTTAACGAAAGTGCGTTTGGTAGATGATCCTTGAAATGTTCTAATAGTTCAAAATCTATTTCTCTTACGTCATACCCATTAAAGAATGAGTAATAATTGCGACTATACGACCGATAGGGTCGCAACGTCTCCGGTGACAACTCGTTTGAGTTTACCTCCTGTTCTTTCTGGTTTAGCCATTTTTCAATCATGTTTTCAAACTTTCTTTCAGCAACCTTTTCATCACTGCAATCTTCCGGATTAAACTCTCCTTTTTTGATTGCGTGATTGATCTCGATGAGTTTATCTTTTGCCTTGTCATAGGTGAACACATAACCCTGATCGTCCTTTCTGAAATTGAGATATTCACCATGCCAATAAATCGACACAAAACATTTGTAATTCCCGCATTCACACACACCGTCCATTTTTTTCTTACATTTGTTACATCTTATAGTTCCTGTCATTATGACACCCCCAAGTTTTAATTGATCTTGAGGAATTATATTTTTGTACCTGGACGGTGTCAAGTTTGTTTCAATCCTCCCTTACTCTATTTCTTAGCTGGTTCCTCTTTAACCCTGATCTCGAAACCCTTAAAAAATTTATCCAGGTGTTTGTCAATCTTATCGAATTGCGGTACTATTTTTTCTTTTCTGTATTTGCTAAAACCACTGCCTATTGCATTTTCTTCTGCCATATATTCTTCGTCTGTCAATTCCCGCCGCATTTTTACTTGTTTAGACAACACCTTAAATAGAAATTTTATTGCATCATTTATTCCGTACTCCTTTTCAATAGCTTTGTATTCTCTATATTCAGCGGGATTCAGCGTAAGGGACGTTTTCTCCTCTTTTTCTTCATCGTATTTCTTCTGCCATTTCTCAATATTTTCCTTTAGCAGTTTCCTTTTTTCCGATTTCCCTTGTTGTTTGAACACATCAAAGTTAGGCAAATCTCCCAAGGAATTTATGATAAATGAAACGGGTACTGTATGTTCTTTCGATTTCTTTAATTCTTCCTCTATGGCCTCGATATAGTCTAATAACTCCTTGAGGTGCTTATTAAGCAAAAACGAAATACTTGTTTCAATATTCCTGTCTTTAAACTTGTTAATGAGTGAGTTATAGATTTCTTCGTCTACCGTAAAAGATTTTATTTTCTTAGCCATTGTTCACCTCTCTATATATTTTTTATTACTATATAGCCTCATACAATCAATTGTATGATATATAGTGCCTTAAGGATATATATTATGTCAAGAACTATTTTAAAAATATAGAATTATTGTCTGGTAAAATTGCTTCCTGAATTATGTTTTTCTCCTTTTCTTTCTCCATGCACTCTTTTAACTGGTAATAAATACCTCTTTTAGAATCCTTCATAAAAAGAATTGACTTGTATTAATCAGAGTAGTATGTAATCCGAAAGCGCAATGGATCCCGAAACAAAGGTACAGAAAGAGAAGCAGTGGGCTGCAATAAGCTCCTTGTTTGCGGCGGTTGGCCTGACCGCATTAAAAGTCATTGTTGGTTTGATGACGGGTAGCCTTGGTATACTTGCTGAGGCGGCCCATTCCGGACTGGATCTAATTGCCGCTGGGATAACCGCATTTGCTGTGAATAAATCCAGCAAGCCTGCTGATAGTGAGCATCCCTATGGTCACGGCAAAATGGAGAACCTCTCTGCCTTCGTCGAGACAATACTGCTACTGGTCACCTGTTTCTGGATCGTCTATGCGGCCCTCCAGCGTATTATTACTGGAAAAATTGAAATAGAAGTAAATGTATGGTCGTTTGCCGTCATCATTGTATCGATTATTGTGGATGCGTCACGATCACGCATGTTGTACCGGGCTGCCAGAAAATATAGCAGTCAAGCACTTGAAGCTGATGCATTACACTTCAGTACCGATATTTGGAGCTCAGCGGTTGTTCTTTTGGGTTTGTTCTGTGTGAAACTTCATGAATGGCTGCAGGCCTATGCGTTCCTCCACTATGCAGACACTGTTGCTGCACTCATAGTAGGTATAATAGTGATCCAGGTAAGTGCAAAATTGGGTATGCGAACAATCAATGCCCTCATGGACTCGGCACCAACAGGGGCAGAGAAAAAAATCATCACTATGGTAGAGGCGTTGCCAAGCATACTGGATTGCCATAACGTCCGTATTCGTTCTGCCGGCTATCAATCGTTCATAGATCTTCATGTACGTATCAACGGTGATCTCACATTACGAGAAGCCCATGATCTCACCGAAGAGATTGAACGTTGTATCAAAAAAATCATACCTAATTCCGATATTACAGTGCACCCCGAACCAAATCCATAATTGCTGTAATATCTCTGCATCCTTGACTATACCCCAAAAATTGGTCGGGCCACAATGTTAGCCTTCCGGGTTTTGATCGTATTTTACACTCTCTTCCAATCCGTAATCCTTATTTTGCATGGTCTGGAAGACTGTTTAGTTGTAGGTGCAGTAAAGTATCCGCTTCTTCCTGCTATACGTAACAAAATTGGTTGACCTTTAGAATGCTGTGGGTCATCATCTAACCTGCTTTTTCTCCAAAGAAAAGGAGGAAGAAAATGACCCAGATAACACCGACAACCAACGGATCATGGAGTAACAACCTCAACGCAGCACGCGACCGTCGTGAGCAACCCTCAATCAATCACGCCCTCGAAAGGCTCTCCGGTATGGAGCTCCCCGCCAGGGAGCACTTCGAGAGCTATCTGCGCCACAAGTGGCGTCTCAACCACAAGCAAAGGACGATCGATAGCTCCTTCACTTCAATCATGCTCTTCCTCGATTTGTATGGGAAGTCGGGTAAGACAGAGCTGAAGGAGATCGAGCGTTCTGATCTCGAAGCCTTCATCGAGCATGAGCAGGACCGGGGAATATGCATCTCCACGGTCAAGACGAGACTCGCCTGCATCGTTGCCTTTCTCCACTTCCTCCTCGATCAGGATCTCATCCCGGGGGCGGTCTTCAAGAAACGGATCAGACTAAAGCTTCCCGACACGCTCCCCCGCGCCATGAACCCCCAGGATGTGAAGAAACTTATCTCCATCATTGACCACACCCGGGACCGGGCGCTTATCTTTCTCCTCTTGCGCACAGGCATGAGGATCGGCGAGGCATTGGGGCTTACGATGAATGATGTCGACTTAAAGGACAGGAAGGTCAATCTGTTCCAGGGGGAAAAGAACGACATGGGGAGAGTGGTCTACCTGAGCAATGATGCGGTCTTCTGTTTAAAGCGCTGGTTTAAATGGAGGGACCCGGAGAAGGTGTTCATCTTCTACGGCAAGGGCGATGCCCCCATGTGTTACAGCACGGCCCGTACACGCTTCGTCAAGTACCTCAGGGAGGCGGAAATCGATAAAAAGGGCTACACCGTCCATGCCCTCAGGCACACCTATGCATCGGAGCTCTTAAATGCCGGTATGCGGCTGGAAGTCCTCCAGCAGCTCTTGGGTCATCAGGACATCGAGATGACACGCCGCTACGC
>JAQTNJ010000185.1 GCA_028713955.1 Syntrophorhabdaceae bacterium | reverse complement strand
GTGTCCTGCTTGCCTTTCATGGCGATATTGAGATGAGAAAATGCCTTTTCCGAGGCCTTTCTCCCCTGCGAGGTGCGTGTGACAAAACCTATCTTGAGCAGGTACGGTTCAACAACCTCTATGAGGACATCTGATTCAAGCTGTAGTGTTGCCGCGAGCGCCTCGATACCCACGGGTCCGCCTTTATAGTTAAGGATGATCGTCTGCAACAACCTTCTGTCAACATCTCCAAGACCGCATTCATCGATACCTTCGAGGTTAAGGGCCTCTATGGCCACATCCCGCGTTATGACCCCTTCTGCCCTTACCTGGGCATAATCACGGACACGCTTGAGCAGGCGGTTCGCTACCCTCGGAGTGCCCCTGGCCCGCTTTGCCATCTCGTATGATCCGCCTTCCTCTACAATAATTCCCAGTATCGACGCCGAGCGCCGGATTATCTTTACCAGGTCTTCTTCATGATAGAAATCAAGGTCCCTCACGATGCCGAAACGTTCCCTCAATGGTGAGGACAGCAAACCTGCCCGTGTCGTAGCACCGATGAGGGTGAACTGTTCCAGTCTGAACCGGTGGGTCCTCGCGTGAACGCCTTTATCAAAGATAAAATCAACGGCAAAATCCTCCATTGCAGGGTACAGGAACTCCTCAACGATCTTGGGTATGCGGTGTATCTCATCGATGAAAAAGATATCACCCCGTTCCATGTTGGTCAAAAGGCCCATCAGGTCACCACCCTTTTCAAGAGCCGGCCCTGATGATGTAATGATCCGCGATCCCATCTCATTGGCAATGATGTGCGCGAGGGTCGTCTTTCCGAGGCCGGGAGGGCCGTTCAGGAGGATGTGCTCCAGCGGCTCACCCCTTTGCAGCGCCGCTTCGATGGCTATTTTAAGGGTCTCGACGATCTTGTCCTGCCCGATGTACTCTTCAAGCATTTTCGGACGGAGCGTTACGGCCTGTTCACCGTCAAGAACACTCTCTTTTTTCAATATCTCAGAAAGGTTTTCTTCTTCGTGGATCATGTCTTCTGTCCTCTGTACACCTCTTCGAAGAGCTCTTCGGCGGAGCTGATCTGCGGATTCCTCTTGAGCGCCTCTTCTATCAACTGTCTCGCCTCTATCATCTTATGCCCCAGTTGTGTTATAAGGACGTTTTCGACCTCTTTCCTGAAATCCTCCATGATCCTCACGGGTACGTGGACTTCACGCATCAGTGCATATTTGGCAACCTTCCCTCTCAGTGTCGCAACGATCTTCTCTGCCTTCCTTTCCCCGATCCCTTTCAGTTGTTTCAGGGCTTTTATATCGCGCTCCTCAATGTCGCGGGCAATCTCCCGGACCGGTTTTGTCAGCGCCTTCACCGCGGCCATGGGTCCTATGTCCTCGACAGATATGAAGCGTTCGAAAAACTCCCTGTCCAGATCGCTCCCGAAACCGACGAGGACCGGCTTGGGCTGCCTCTCTGTCTGGTGATAGGAGATATAGAGGCTCAGTTCATCGTCCGGTTTCTTCGTCTTCAGGATCTCATTCATGACATAAGAGGGGATCATCACGTCATAACCTATCCCGCCCACCAGCAAGGTGACGCGCTCATCGTGGATGTTTTTCAGTATCCCTTCAAGGTAAGATATCATCCTTTCACCCCCGCTACGTTCCTGTAGAATGCTGCCAGGGCAACTGCAAGGGCATCGGCCGCATGAAAGGACCGGATATCGTCGATCTTCAGCAATGTCTGCACTGCCTTTTTGATCTGGGCCTTCCCGGCGCCGCCGTACCCTACGAGCGAATTCTTTATCTCTTTTGGCGTTATCTCAATCATCCTTATATTATTCTGTTGAACAGTAAGATAAATAACACCAAGCACCCCTCCCAATAATATACCAGCTTTGGGGTATCTCACCAACGAAAATATATTCTCTATGGCAACAAAATCCGGTTTTATCTTTTGAACAAGCCGGCTCATGTCTGTGTGGATCTGGAAAAGCCTTCTGGCAACTGCTTCTCCTGGCGGCGTTTTGATATATCCGCAGGCAAGGAGCGACTGCTTCTTTCCGTCAAACCTGACCGCACCAAACCCCGTATGTGCGAGCCCCGGATCTATACCAAGGATAACCATTCTGCGCTCCAAAGCTCATCATAACAGCGATGCGGGTTTTTGTAAATGAATAAGTAAACATCAAAAACCGGTAAGTCGTGAATCGTAAGTCGTAAGGGAATGAACCCCGTGAAATTGAAATGTGATGTTTTGTCATTGCGAGCCCGCAGGGCGTGGCAATCGCATCTTTTGAGATCGCCACGTCGCTTCGCTCCTCGCGATGACAGTAATATTTTAAACGTTGAACAGGTTTTGTCCTTCCCCTTATACCTCACGACGGTTTGCTCAGGACAACCCGACATCACGTTCTCAAAACGTATTCGGATTAAAACAAAATAGACTAAACAGACTAAATAGACCAGATAGACCATGATTTCTGATGCCTGACGCCTCGCGATCTTTTTCTACTCCTGTAACCAAAAGCTATGATACAATACCAAAATCACAGGTCTCAAATGCGTATAGCGATCATCCATACTGTCGGCTCACCCTGCCATTGCGCGGAGTATATCGCGGGCGGATTGAAAACACTCGGCCATGAACCTGTTATTATAAATGCCGACGGGATTGAAGTCCGTGCCCGTGAGATCTCGCGGACATGCGATCTGGTAATCGACCATACCGATACGTTCAGGGGACGGGGGCTTTTCCGTTCCTATGTTCGCCTCGTCCTCGAAACACATGGTGCGCGGCTTGCAGGCTCTGACGCGAAGACATGCCTCCTTGCCGACCACAAGGCATTGGCGAAGACGTACCTCTCCCGGTCAGGCATACCAACACCGCCCGGCATCACGGTCGCCTCCAGAGAGTTTACCATCCCTGAATGGCTGCAACCCCCATTTATAGTGAAACCCGCTTTTGAACATATGAGCCGCGGCCTTTACCGCGCCATGACAGAAAAGGATGTGAAAGACATTGCGGCAAGGCTCCTCCACGACCTCTCCCAGCCTGTCATGATAGAGATGTATATACCGGGAAGGGAGCTTGCTGTCTCTCTTCTGGATGGAAGCGGCGGCCCGGAGGTTCTGCCTCCCCTCGAATGGCTGCCCGGCACGGCGGGATCGATCCTGACCGAGCCATTCAAGCTCAGAGAGCCGGTTGGCAAGCGAGATGATGTTGTCGTCGCTGGATTATCTCCCGATCTCCTCATTGAACTCACCAACCTTGCCAGGCTCGCCTTCAAGACGCTCAATCTCCGCGACTACGCGCGTTTCGATGTAAGGCTTTCGCCGGGCGGGACCTTCTATTTCCTTGAGGCAAATATCACGCCAAGCCTTGAACCGCTTGAAGCGCTGTCCCTTTCAGCACAATGGGCAGGGCTTGAATACCCGGCGCTTCTCGACCGGATACTCGCCGCTGCGTTGCAACGATACAAAGACAACCACGCGGGGAGATCGCAAACAACAACGATCCAACTTCCGTCAGGCCCTATGACGCTCGAAACACCGGAAGGCGTTCATGCGCCCACCGCCTCCAGCGTACAGCTCGCGAAACACATTGACGTCAGGCCCGGCGAATGTGTCCTTGACCTCGGCTGCGGATCAGGGGTCCTATCAATAGCGGCGGCGAAGCTCGGGGCAAGACTGGTCATGGCCACAGACCTAAGTTCCGAGGCCCTTGATGCTGCGAAGGCCAACGCATTCAGCAACGGTGTGCGGGACAAGATCGTCACCCTTGCCTCCTCGTGGTACGATGGCCTCGAAGAACACATATTGAAGATGTATGGCATCCGGTGGTTTGACGTCATAATAGCGACACCGCCGCAGACACCGGGACCAGGGATGTTCGGCCCGAAATTCGGTGGGCTGCATGGGATCGACAAGCTCATGGCAATTATAGAAAACGCCCCGCTGTTCCTGGAGCCGAAGAGCGGCAGGCTGTGGCTTCTCGCGATAACCCTCGCCGATACGGCAACGCTGCTCGCGCGGCTCCGTCAGAAGTTCCTTGATGTCTCGATCGTAAATGAGACGGAACGCGTCTTTACATACGAAGAATACAATCTACTGGAACCGGGTCTCTTCGACTATCTCACCATGCTGCGTGATACGGGTATTGCTGCTTTCAGGGAACTCGGGAATGTCACCGGCGCATTCCGCAACCTCGTTATCCGGGCCTGCGGATTGCGTTCTCCATGAAACATATTATTATAAATGCCGATGACCTTGGCGCCGACGAAGCACGCAATGAAGGCATCCTCGAAGCTATCCGGGCAGGAACAGTAACAAGCGTCAGCATACTCGCCAACGGTCACGCGCTTGAAGACGCGCTTCAACGCATCCGGTCGCTTGGTCCTTCAAGGATCTCCTTCGGCATCCATTGTAATATCTCTGAAGGGAAACCGCTTTCGACCGGCCTCCGTGTCCTCACGGGTCCCGACGGGTCTTTTCTGAAAAAGACCGCTGCGCTCCGCCTGCTGATGCAGGAGAGCAATGAAGCCCTTGAACATGAGATAGCCCTCGAACTGGATATACAGATAAAAATCCTGAAAGACGCAGGTCTTCATCTCACCCATATAGACGGCCACCATCATGTCCACGTCTTCCCTGCTGCGATAGAAGCAGTCTGCGCGGCAGCCAAAAAACACAGTATCCCCTGGGTGCGGATCCCCGATGAGCCTGAACCTCTTTCCGGTAAGGATGATATCCCCGACAGCCTCATAGAAGAAGCCGGGGGCTTCAGCAGTGTCGCCCGGTCTGCGCGCTCTCACATCAGGGATACAGGGTTAAAGGCTGCCGATCATTTCCGCGGTCTCTACCTGAAAGGAAGGATCTCGCTGCCTCTCATGCAAAGGACCCTGGAAAAACTTCCGCCGGGGTTGACAGAGATCATGGTCCACCCGGGTCGCGCGTTCACCGATAATCTCACGGCAGGACCGTTTTCGTCGTTCTCTACAATAGACAGGGAAAGGGAGCTTGATGTCCTCCTGAGCGAAGAATTTCGTCTCACTTTATCACACATCGGTGTTATAATTATCCCATTTTCGGAGGCAGATAGTTGAACAAAGGATTACGAATCTTGATACTTTCCCCGACAGCCTTTCCGTCCATAACAGGGAATGCGGCAACAACAGAACGCTGGCGGCAATCACTGGAGAATAAAGGCTGCACGATACAGGTTATGGCCACCCGTGATCTCAACGTAACGGATCTTCTCGATGCAATACAATACTTTAAACCGGATATCATCCATGCCTATCACGCTCTTCATTCCGGGGTCTTTCTTTTGGACCCGCGTGTGTCGGAGGCCTGCGATGGTCTGCCCATTGTGGTCTCTCTGCCCGGAACCGACGCTGATCTTGAAACGGCAACTCCGAACAGGAAAGACACTATACTGAAGGTTTGCCGGAATGCTAACACCATTACCGCCCAGAGCAACATTATCATCGACCACTTGAAAGCCAACCTTTCAGAACTCGATGACCGCATCTTCTATGTACCCAAGGCGCCATCGTGGATTGGCAACGATGTCTTTGACCTCCGGGGCTTCGCCGGATGCAGACCAGGGGACGTCCTCTTCTTCCTCCCGGCAGGCATACGTCCCGTAAAGGGGAACCTTGAATGCCTCACGGCATTTAAAAAGGTCCGTCAAGCCAGTCCCAGGGCCAGGATAGTCTTTGCAGGTCAGATACTCGACACTGATTATGGTACGCTCTTTCAGGAGGAGCTCACAGGATGCACTACATTCGCCTCCTGGATCCGGTCGATAGCGCCTGCAGCTATGCGGGCCGCCTACGAAGGGGCGGATATCGTCCTCAACAGTTCTTTCTCGGAAGGATTGTCAAATGTGCTCCTGGAGGCAATCTCAGCAGGAAAGCCCCTGCTGGCGTCCGACATCCCGAGCACCAGGCGGCTCGTTCTCGGCGAACAAAAGAACGTGCCATGCGGCGTTCTCTATAATCCCCATGACCCTGATGATCTTTGCAGGAAGGCGCTGGAACTCATCAACAACGAATCCCTCAGGGGATCCATGGCAGGGGCAGCGAGAAACAGGGCACTCGTATTGCCCACACCTGCCGACGAAGCTAACGCCCTTATCGAGGTATATAAAACAGCTAAGAGCGGAGAGCTGAGAGCGAAGAGTTAAATGCAGTGTTTTTCTGCTCTCCGCTCTTAGCTCTCTGCTCTTAGCCCTCTGCTCTCGGCTCTCCGCTGCTTTGCTGCTTGCCATTCTCACCGTCTTCTGCTATATTTTCCTGATGCCGCTTACCTTTGATTCTCTCAGTCACGGTGAAATAGCGTTCGGTTTTTTTAATATTGAAACCGATATGCTGATCCTTGAAAACTATTTTTTCTTTGCAAGTGATTTTTGCAGGGACGTCGTCAATATTGCCGCAGGAT